>CAZFDX010000096.1:0-9103 GCA_964518325.1 uncultured Alcaligenaceae bacterium
TTTCCTCTCCCTTGCGGGGATGTTCTCGGGAGCGCGGCCAAGTGTCGGGGTTCGTTTGCTGTGAGCGCGAAGGCCCACCAGAGTAATATCTCGCTCGGAAAACGCGGAAGAAAACGCTGGATGGGTCGGAAACCCCACAAACGCGGGGTGGCACAAAACCCCGTGAACCACCCAATGGGGGGGGGCGAAGGCCGTACCTCTGGGGGGCGTCATCCTTGCTCGCCAACGGGGGTTCTGGCCAAGGGGGGCAAAACACGGAAGAAACGAAAACCCTCGACCAGCGCAATTATTCGCCGGCGCCGACCCGGCCCGCGATACAGTGGTGGCTAATCCCCTTTGCGATTTTGGGGACGCATGGCAAAGAGTTTCTGGAATGATCTTCTTGCCATGTTCCGAAAACTCAGCGACGGCCAAAGTTCCGAGGCCGTCGCTTATGTTTTTTGGCCCTGAAATTCGCAGAAACCTAACAAAATTCCGGTTAACCCCTTTTCGAGAGGCGTTAACATAAATATAAAAATTTGTCTGTAAAATTTTTGAGGAAAAGGCCTCTTTTTCTCAAAAAACGGATCGAAGAAAGTTGATTTGCCGGATAATCGGGCGGCCCCAACGAAGGAAGATCGCTCGATTTGGTGAGATTTTGATTTGACCCTATGAAGGTTCGGAGAAGGTGTCGTTATGAGTCGTTCGAGGAAGAAAGGCCCCTATATTGATGCTCGTCTCCTCAAGAAAGTTGAGAAGGCGCAAAAAACGAACAACCGCGAACCTATCAAAACATGGGCCCGCGACTGTACCATCCCACCGGAATTCGTTGGCTGCACCTTCTTGGTTCACAATGGTAAGGCCTTCATCAAAGTGTACATCGATGAAGATATGGTCGGTCACAAACTCGGTGAGTTCTCGCCGACCCGTGTGTTCAAAGGTCATAGTGGCGGGAAAGCCAAAGCGGCCGCGGGCGGTAAATAGTGTTGAGAGGCAAAGGGCCTCGTTAACGATAGCAGTAATGTAGTAAAAGTCGGTCAAGGGTGTTGTGTTTTTTGAGTGTTTGATCTAACGAAGTTGAGTCGGACGATATGGAATACCGTGCAAGCCATCGATATGCGGACGTGACCGCCCGGAAGATCCGGCCCTTTGCGACGCTGATTCGCAAGAAATCGGCCGCAGAAGCCGTTGAGCTTTTGAAGTACATCCCCAATCGCGGAGCCAAGTTGCTCAACAACGTGGTGAAAAGCGCCATTGCCAATGCTCGGGATTTGGGTGCCAGCGACCCCGAAGGGTTGATCGTTTCGGTAGCCCGTGTGGATGACGGCCCCACCTTCAAGCGGATGATGCCGCGTGCTCGTGGTACCGCTTACATGATTTTGCGCCGGCTGTCGCATATCCATGTGAGCCTGCAAGAAGAAGTGGATACCAAGCCGGAACTCACTCCGGTGAACCCCGCCGCTGCGGTCCCCGCTACTAGCCCTGCAGCCACTCCCGCACCAGCACCGGCGCCCGCAACCAATCCCACGACGGGAACAACCACAGAAAACTAAACATTCAAGCGAACAGTAGAATACAGTTACGGTAAGCAGGATTGAGGTCCAGAAACGAGCTAAGGAACGAATAAGATGGGACAGAAAATTCGACCAACTGGCTTTCGCACCGGCATCATGATTGGCTGGCAAAGCCAATGGTATGCTGGCAAAAAAGACTTCTCGGACCTTTTGGTCGAAGATAAAAAAATTCGGGACTTCATCTTGAACCTGCTCAAGAAGAAACGTCCCATGATCTCCAAGATCAAGATCGACCGAACCCGAGAAAAGGTGATTGTCACCATCTCCTCGGGTAAGGTCGGGGTGATTATTGGTAAGAAAGGTGCCGATATCGACAAGCTGACCGAATTGCTCCAAAAGTTGATTCGTCGGGTGGTCGAAGTCAAAACCATCGAAATTACCAAGCCGGAAATCGATGCCCAGATTATCTCGGAGGAGATTGCCGAACAACTCGAAAAACGAGCGAGTTTCCGTCGCACAATGAAACAAGCCATGGCGAAAGCGATGGAAAACGGTGCGCGGGGAATCAAACTTCAACTTTCGGGCCGTTTGGGCGGCGCCGAAATGGCTCGATGCGAGAAAGCAATGGAAGGGTCGATCCCGCTCTCGACGCTTCGAGCTAAAGTGGAATATGGCTTTACCGAGGCGTCTACCCCGCAAGGGAATATCGGTATTAAAGTGTGGGTTAACAACGGCGACCATTTGACGGAGGAGACGACCGATGGCACAGATGCCCAAGCGCGTCAAGTACAGAAAAAGTCAACGCGGAAGAGTTCGCGGTAATGCATGCCGAGGAAACACCGTTTCCTTCGGTGAGTATGGTTTGCAGTCACTCGAAAGTGGCTGGCTTTCCGCCGAGGCCATTGAGGCCGGTCGCGTGACCGTGGCTCAATTCCTCCGCGGCGAAGGGCGTTTATACATTCGTGTGTTCCCTCATAAGTCCATTACCGCCATCCCTGCCGAAACGCGGATGGGTAAAGGGAAAGGGGAACCGGAATACTGGGCGGCCGTCATCAAATCAGGCATGATCCTGTTTGAGATCGGCGGGTTGCCCGAACAAGCTGCCCGAGACTGCTTGGCTCGCGTGGCTTACAAAATGCCGTTCAAATGCCGGTTTGTGAAACGTCAAGCCGTCTAGTTCGGCACCTCATCCTTGGTTCTGTCTCGTATGGTCATCCCAATATGCTGACCATCCCGAGGAACAGGCAAACCATACTGGATGAATGATTGCGATAAGTCCCGACCTAGATCATCTTGGGAATTCACCACCCCACTGGGTGGGAATCCAAAAATGCCCTAGGTCCCGATAGGTTATAGGATCGAGTTGAATAAACATGTTGGGATAACCCCAACATTTTTTGTTAGAGGATACCGTCATGGCCAAAGGGTCAACGATTGACGATTACCGTGTAATGACTGACGAACAACTCACGTTGGCCGTTCGTGATTTGGAAAAGGAGATTTTCCAATTGCGATTCAAAAGCGTGACCGAACGGTTGGACACCCCAACCGAAATCAAACGATTGCGTCGTGATATTGCCCGAATCAAAACTCTCCAACGTGAACGCGAGCTTAAGAAGGAAAATGCCAATGGCTGAGACCACCAATACTCCCCCCACCCCTGAGAAGAAACGGAATACCCGACGCACCCTCGTGGGCGTGGTCACACGCGACAAAATGAACAAAACCCGTCGCGTGGACGTGCAACGGTTGGTCAAACACCCCCGTTACGGTAAATACGTGAAACGCCGAACGGTTTGCTATATCCACGATGAACAAAATGAATCTCATGTGGGCGATACCGTTGAGATTATGGAATGCCGTCACCTTTCAAAACTGAAAACGTGGCGATTGGTGCGCGTAATCTCCAAAGCCCCAACCTCGAAATAAAAATTTCGGGGGTCGAATGGGTCTCGGCCTAAGCGCCTGAGTCCAGCTCTCGGCCCCCTGACGAATAAGTGAGTTACCCAAAATAGTGCTAAAACGTCTCAACATGGGACGAGTGCGATCCAGAGAGCGGAAATCATGATTCAGATGTATACCTACGTTGATGTGGCTGATAATACGGGCGCCAAAGAGTGCATGTGCATCAAGGTTTTGGGCGGCACCCGAACCCGCTACGCCGGTCTGGGTGACATCATCGTTGCCAGCGTGAAAAAAGCCATCCCCGGCGGCGACGTGAAACAAGGGGATGTCGTGAAGGCAGTGGTCGTTCGCACCAAAAAATCGACCCGCCGCGATGACGGGACCTATGTGCGTTTCGATCGCAATGCCATTGTGTTGCTCGACAACGAATTGAATCCGCGCGGCACCCGTATCTTCGGGGCAATCGCTCGTGAACTTCGTGCCAAATTCTCGAAGATTTTGAGCCTTGCCTCGGAAGTGGTCTAAGTAACAAACTGGTTTTAGTGTCGAACTGGTTTAAGAAACATCGATAGGGTTTAGTCACGACATCCACGACCTCGAACAAGAAAGTCGTACTAACCAGAACAGTAAAGATAACAAGGCCGTTCCAACCTGCCTCATTAAGTCGGGAGGGAACTCAACCCAAAATAAAAACTCACTTTGTTTTCCGGTCGGCATCGGAAAACTCGTAAGTGAGAGGAGTAAAAATGGCTCGGTTAGCAGAAAAATATACCAAGGAAATCGTCCCCGAACTTGCGAAACGGTTCGGTCGAACGAATCCGTTCAGTCTCCCCAAGATCAGCAAGATCGTCATTAACATGGGGGTGGGCAAAGCGCTGTTGGACAAAAACCGCATGACCCAAGCAGCGGAACAACTGACCCAAATCGCCGGCCAAAAATGCCAAATCACCAAGGCGAAAAAAGCCATCGCAGGTTTTCGCCTTCGTGAAGGCTACGAAATCGGCGCTCGGGTCACCCTTCGCGGCAAACGGATGTACGAATTTTTGGACCGATTGATTAACGTGGCCCTTCCCCGAATCCGCGACTTCCGTGGTGTGAACCCCAAGTCGTTCGATGGGAATGGTAACTTTACAATGGGAGTTTCGGAACAGTTGATTTTCCCTGAAATCGATGCCGACAAAGTGAACTTCACCCAAGGGATGGATATAACAATCGTGGTGAAAAACGCGACCGATGAGGAATCACGCGAGACGTTAAAACTGTTCGGGATGCCCTTCCGAGAAGCCTGAGAATACCCCAACCCCAGAAACTGAAACTAACCAACGAGTAAGTAAAAGATATGGCAACGACCAATAAACGAGCCTTGTTCAAACGGCAAATGAAAGCCATCGAAGCTCACCGAGCCGAATTGGCCAAACCCGCCGATCAACAAGATAAATCCAAAATGCTCGAGCCGCATGAATTAGTTCGGATTCGCTTACGCTGCCGCCTTTGTGGCCGCCCCCGAGGGGTATTCCGCAAGTTCGGCATCTGCCGTATTTGCTTCCGCGACTTGGCTAGCAACGGGATGATCCCCGGCGTTCGCAAAGCCAGTTGGTAAACGAGAACACAACACCCAAACCTAGTTTTTTCTTTGGCCGTCTGTACGAGATTTGATTTGCCATGATGACCGACCCAATTGCCGATATGCTAACTCGGATTCGCAATGCCAACGCCGTCGAAAAACCGGTCGTGGAAATTGCTGCTACCAAACTGAAGGTAGCAATTGCCAAGGTTCTCAAAGACGAAGGCTTCATCGCGGATTACTCCGTCGGGAAATATGTCTTCGACGAAGCGGCCGGTGGCAACCTCTTCAAAGAAGGGGCCGACCTTTCCGAAGCCAAAGTGATCTTGCGGGTCTACATGAAATATGGCCCCGAAGGCGAAAAGGTCATCCGTCACATTCGTCGCTCTAGCCGACCCGGCCGACGATACTACCAAGGCAAAGACGACATTAAGAAAATTCTCGACGGCTTGGGCATCTCGATTCTAAGTACCTCTCGCGGGGTTCTCAGCAATCGTCAGGCTCGAAAAATGGGTGTGGGCGGCGAAGTTCTTTGCGTGGTGTGGTAACCAACTCCCCCACGCAACACAACGGACAACGTAATTTTTTGGGGTGTTTTTGGGCGTTGGGTTTTGATTTTGAAATTTTAAGGTTGATTCCTGGAGAATCAAACAATGTCACGGATCGGAAAACAGCCGGTAGCCATTCCGGCGGGCGTAAAAGTTAAACTCGAAGGCAAGACGTTGACCGTGGAAGGGGCCAAAGCGAAATTGGTCCAGACCTTTCACGAAAAAATTAACATCAAAGTCGATGACGCCGCCAAACAAATTATCGTTACCCGTAATGATGACGAACGGCTCAGTCGCTCGTTACACGGTTTGACCCGAAGCCTCATTGCTAACATGATTCACGGGGTCACCAAGGGTTTTGAAACGAAATTAAAGATCGTCGGTCTTGGGTATCAAGCGCGGATGGATCAGAAAACCATCGTTCTTTCCGTAGGATACTCGAACCAAATTCGCTTGACCCCTCCCGAGGGAGTCACCGTCGAAGTCACCGACAAGGAAGGAACAGCGATCTCGGTCAAAGGGGCTGACAAACAAGCCGTCGGTCAATTTGCTGCCGAAATTCGTGCCTCTCGTAAACCGGAACCCTATAAAGGTAAAGGGATCCGCTACGAAGGCGAAGTCGTTCGTCAAAAGGAAGGGAAAACCTTCGCTTCAGGGGGATAATTTTTCCCGTACACGAACGATCTTGGGGGATATGTCCCAGAGACGAGAAGTTGGTGGGTGGCGAATGGCAGCTACTGTGGCTGATTCGGTTGCCCTGATAAATTTTCCAACCTCGATTAGAATAAGTTTTTGAACACAGGAATTGTTGTTAAAATGGACGCACAAAAACTCAAACGGGTGCAACGAGTTCGCCGAGCAGGACGAGTCCGCAAGAAAGTTCGCGGTACGGCAGAATGCCCTCGGCTGACGGTCTTCCGGTCCTCGATGCACATCTATGCACAATTGATCGATGACCAAACGGGCACCACGCTCGTCTCGGCTTCGAGCCTGAGTAAATCAATCCGAGCGACCACTCCCTACGGCGGTAATAAAGCGGCTGCCACAGTGGTCGGGAAGGCTTTGGCCGAAGCTGCCAAGGCCAAAGGAATTACCAAAGTTGCCTTCGACCGAGGCTACTATCGCTATCATGGACGTATCAAAGCTTTGGCGGATGCCGCTCGTGAAGGTGGATTGAACTTCTAACAAACAAGCAAAACGGCAAACGCCGAGGGATTTTGAAAAATGGCCAAAGAGAAAGATCGAGATACGAACGTCGGCTATAAAGACTACGTTGTAAAAATTCGTCGCAGTGCTTGCGTGGTCAAAGGGGGCCGACGCTTTAGCTTCAACGCACTCATCGTGGTTGGAGATGAAAAAGGGAAAGTGGCCTACGGGTATGGTAAGGCCAACGAAGTTCCCCCTGCCGTGGAAAAAGCTCTGAAAGACGGCGAAGCGAGCCTGAAACGAATCAAACGCATTAGCTTGCGTGGCGAAACCATCCCGCATCGCGTGGTAGGCCGCTACGGAGCCAGCCGTGTGATTCTGGTTCCTGCTGGCCCCGGTACTGGGGTGAAAGCCGGTCCCGGTGTGCGAGAAGTGCTGCAAGCCTGTGGCATCCGTAACATCCTGACCAAAACGCACGGCAGCACCAACCCTATTAACCTCGTGAAGGCCACGATTAATGGCCTGTTGCAACTCCGCACTCGTGAAGAGGTTGCTCGGTTGCGAGGAGTCGAACTCTAATGAACTTAACCACCGTACATCAAGGCTCACAAAAGCGTAAGAAAAAACGTCGGGTCGGTCGCGGGATCGGCTCGGGGCATGGTAAAACCGCAGGCCTAGGTCACAAAGGACAATACGCCTCGGCAGGTGCCCGTTTGCCGGGGATCACCTTCATTGGTGGCCAAACCCCCCTATTCCGACGAATCCCCAAACGGGGCTTCTCCAACGGTATGTTCGCTAAAGTTTACAACGTCGTTAACATCGGCGACATCGATGCGTTGTTTAATGCCGGCGAAGAAGTCACCCCCGAGACCTTGGCCCAAAAAGGGCTGGCGAAAAAACGGGCCGATGGTGTCCGTATTCTTGGGGTCGGCGAAGTGACCAAAAAACTCAAAATTTCTGCCCACCACTTCTCCAAATCGGCACTGGAGAAGATCAAGGCCAAAGGCGGGGAAGCCATTGTGATTCCTCCTCCGAAAAAGCCGGTCCGCAACAAGATGAAACCCCGTCCGTCGAAGGTTCAGGGGTAATTCGTCTCACACGAAGGGATTTCGTTTTTAGTCGGGTCTGGGAGAACCATGCGTAAGCTCTTAAGCATCTTTAAAATTCCCGAACTTCGGAAGAAGATTTGGATTACTCTGTTGTTCCTTGTCGTCTATCGGGTCGGCTACGCCATTCCCCTACCGATGCTCGATCAAGGCGAACTCGCCAAAAAAATGGAGGCGAATTCCTCCGGAACCACAGGTCAAATCTTTAACATGGTCTCCATGTTCTCCGGTGGTAACCTTTCTGCCGGTTGCATCTTTGCGCTGGGGATTATGCCGTATATTTCCGCCTCGATCATTATCCAATTGCTCGGAGCCTCCGGCCTTTCTCCGTACCTTGAACGCTTACGCAAAGAGCCAAACGGTCAACGGAAGATGAACGATTACACTCGGAAACTAACGGTCTTCATCACCGTAGTCCAAGCGATCATCTGGATTCGCGGGTTTATGGATAGCCCCGATGGCAGCGGCAGTAGCCTCACCAAAGGCTATACCGATAGCAGCTTCGATGCCTTCTTTTTCTGGACCTCGGCCGTGTTGATCCTCACCGCAGGGACCATCTTCCTGATGTGGTTGGGCGAACAAATCGATGAATATGGTATCGGCAACGGTATCTCCTTGATTATCATGGCAGGGATTGTGTGCCGCCTGCCCGATGCCTTTAAGATTATGGTTCTCGATTTCTCGAAACCGGGATGGCTACCCATTAAAGATTCCCTCTTTACTCTCGGGGCAGGGACCGGAGACATTAGCTTCGAGAAATTCTTATTGCTGTTGATTATCTTCGTCGGGGTTATTGTCGGGGTCATCGCAATGACCAAAGCCCAGCGAAGAATCCCGACTCAATCTGCGAAGCACGTTCGGGGCCGACGGGCTGCTTTCGGGGCCACCCGAACTTACCCCCCTTTGAAGGTGAATCAAGCAGGCGTCATGCCCGTGATCTTTGCTTCGAGCTTGTTGATTTTCCCCTCGATTCTGTTCAGTCAGCTTGGGAAAATCGAAGGTTGGGAATGGGCGCGGACCTTGGGTGAGAATTTTACGCGGAACTCGGGATGGGTCTACAACATGCTCTACATCCTGATGATTTACTTCTTCTGCTACTTCTGGACGTCGATTACTTTCAATCCAAAGGAAATGGCCAACAACCTCAAGGATAACGGCTCGTTTATTCCGGGTTATCGTCCGGGCAAGAGTACCTCGGACTATCTGGAAAAGGTGCTGATGCGAATCACCTATGTGGGGGCTGCGTTCTTGGCGTTGGTGGCGATCATCCCGACGATCATTGGTACCGAGTTAACGGTGGACTTCCGCATCGCGACCTTCTTTGGTGGCACGAGCTTGCTG
>CAZFDX010000097.1:0-1861 GCA_964518325.1 uncultured Alcaligenaceae bacterium
TCGATCGAGAAGTTTTTGATCTTTGCCAAACGATTGATGTTCAAGATGCCGTCGTTCACCGTATCGATAAAACCAAACTGAAGAGCGTGAAAATCACGGGTTGGAGCGACATCGTCGGGACTCCCCTCACCCTAGAGTTCGAGCGCAAAGACGGAGCATGGGTCGGTAAAGGTGTCAACTATGCAATCGATGCCCCGAAACTCGATGCCTTTTTAGATACCCTCATGGCACCCCGTGCCGAGTCGTTTTTGGTGGTGAAATCCGGCCCTCGCCCTGAGGATAATCTTGATGTGAACAAAGGGGCCATGACCATTGTTCTCGAAGGAGATAAAGTCATCACTATCACTCTTGCTAGCCCCGATAAGGAAGGAAGGATTCGTGCCACAAGTAGCGAAATTTCAGGAGATGTTTTCATCCTGAAAGATCAATTCGCCAATGTTCGGGCGAAACCTGCCTATTTCAAAAAGGATTG
This sequence comes from uncultured Alcaligenaceae bacterium, assembly GCA_964518325.1. Lineage (GTDB taxonomy): Bacteria > Planctomycetota > Planctomycetia > Gemmatales > Gemmataceae > SKW135. The sequence continues at coordinate 473 of CAZFDX010000097.1, forward strand.
ATTGAAAAAAAGGATTGATGGAATGACCCTCATCGAGGCGATTATCCTTGGGATTATCCAAGGATTAACAGAATTTCTTCCTATCAGCAGTACGGCACATTTATTGGCGGCCCGTCAATTAATGGGGCATGAACAACCCCAAGATGCGTTTACCACCGTGATTCAGTTAGGGACTTTGGTGGCCGTGATCTATTACTTTCGGAACGATCTGATTCGGGTCGGGGCGAGTTGGTGCCGAGGAGTCTTGAAGTTCCAACCTCTTCACAACCCCGAAGCCAAAATGGGCTGGCTGATGATTCTCGGTACGATTCCGGTGGTTGTAGTGGGCTTCTCGTTAAAAAACCCTATCAAAACTCATCTTTATAATCTCCCTGTTGCGGCCTTTGCTGCCATTGGCTTTGGCTTATTGATGTGGGAAGCCGAGCATCTTGCTAAGAGAAAAACGGGTCGAGGCGAAGAGTCCACCACTTGGAAAGATGCCTTATTTGTGGGGTGTTTTCAGGCATTGGCGCTGATTCCCGGAGCTTCCCGCTCTGGCACGACGATCACGGCAGGTTTATTCGCTGGGCTATCGCGTCCGGCTGCGGCACGATTTTCGTTTCTCCTTTCGTTGCCTGCTATTTTGGGGGCCGGTATCTATGAATCGTATAAGGATGGTCGCGAGATCATTTCGTCTCAAGAGGGGCAAACGAACCTGATTGTCGGATTGGTGACTTCCGCCCTTGTCGGCTACGGGGCGATCCATTTCTTGATCGAGTATCTCAAAAAATACGGGACCGAGATATTTGTTTTCTATCGTCTGTTGGTAGGTACGATTATCCTAGCACTTCTGGGATTGGGAATTCTCTCAGCTTAGGTCATTTTCCACTCCGATGTTGCATGAGGCTCAAGTATTATTAGTAATGATTGATCTAATCAACGATTGATCCAGCAACGGTTCGATAATCAAGCGAAGAATGTGAGTGGTATGCTGAACGAGGTGGATGGCCTCCTCGCTCCGTTACCATGTGGATGGCCTCCTCGCTCGGTGACCACATGGTTCAACAATCTAGCGGAAATGAGATTGCAATCCTAGAGGGAATACCGTCTTTCCGGTGTGGCGTGTTGACAGCTTTTGTTGTTCGGTCATAATAAGATAAACGATGCCTCCCTACAAACATTGCTAAAGACCCTCCTATGAATCGATATTCTTCCTTTTTGAGTTCCCGATTGCTGACGTGTCTGGGGGCTTTCGCTTTTTGTTGGATTCCCACGACTGAGCTAATCGCGAAGACGAAAATCGATTTCAATCGAGAAATCCGACCGATTCTCTCGGACAATTGTTTCCAATGTCATTGGCCGGACGAAAAAACACGAAAAGCAAAACTCCGACTCGATACCCCTGAAGGC
>CAZFDX010000098.1:0-2350 GCA_964518325.1 uncultured Alcaligenaceae bacterium
ATATATTACCGATCGCTTTTTGCCCGATAAAGCGATTGACCTTGTCGATGAAGCCGCCGCGAAACTTCGGACCGAGATCGACTCGATGCCGACGGAATTGGATGAGGTTTCTCGTCGAGTGATGCAATTGGAAATTGAACGCGAGGCTCTGAAGAAAGAGACCGATGCAGCCAGTAAAGATCGGCTCGCTAAACTCGAAAAAGAATTGGCCAACGAAAAAGCCCAAGCCGATGCCCTCAAAGCCCGATGGCAAAACGAGAAACAATCGGTCGAGAAATTACGGGAAGTTCGGGAACGGATCGAACAAACCAAACGGGATATTGAAATCGCAGAACGGAACTACGACCTGAACAAGGCAGCCGAACTGAAATACGGCAAACTCCCCGAGTTGGAAAAGAACCTCAAAGAGCTGGAAAAAACGCAAGGGGGGGGGAATAAACTTCTCAAGGAAGAAGTCGGGGAAGAAGATATTGCTGCGGTCGTGAGCCGCTGGACAGGGGTTCCAGTCACGAAGCTGCTCGAAGGGGAAAAACAAAAACTGTTGGAACTCGGTAAAAAGCTGCATGAACGGGTGATCGGTCAGGAAGAAGCCGTCGATGCAGTGGCCAACGCCGTGATCCGAGCCAGAGCTGGGGTGAACGATCCCCATAAACCCATTGGGAGCTTTTTATTCTTGGGTCCCACAGGGGTCGGGAAAACCGAACTGGCTCGCGCCTTGGCCGAGTTTCTCTTCGATGATGAACGGGCCATGGTTCGGATTGATATGTCCGAATACCAAGAGAAGCACAATGTTTCGCGATTGCAGGGCGCTCCCCCCGGATATATCGGTTACGAAGAAGGCGGGCAGCTCACCGAGGCCGTCCGACGCAAACCGTATTGTGTGGTCCTGTTCGATGAAATCGAGAAGGCCCATACCGATGTGTTCAACGTGTTGGTGCAACTACTCGATGAAGGCCGTTTGACCGACGGCCAAGGGCGAAACGTCGATTTCAAGAATACGATTGTAATCATGACCTCCAACATCGGTAGCCAAAGAATCCTACAGTACAAAGGTTCCCACATCGGGGAGGTGTACGAACGGATGAAGGCAGCGGTCAACGAGGAACTCGCGAAACATTTCCGTCCCGAATTCCTGAACCGGATCGATGAACGGATTGTCTTCCACGCACTGACGGAATCGCAACTCGAACAGATTGTTGAAATTCAACTGGGTCGCTTGCGGAACCGTTTGGCAGACCGCAACATTAAGTTGGTGCTCACTCCCGAAGCCCGAAAACATGTGGTGCAACTGGGGTACGAACCCAACTTTGGTGCCCGTCCTTTGAAGAGGGTCATTCAAAAGGAAATCGAAACGAAGTTGGCCCATCTCCTTCTCGAAGGGAAAATTTTGGATGGGCAAACCGTTTCCGTCGGTTATGACAGCAACACCGAATCCCTCACGTTCGAGGCCCATTCATAACACCGGCGTAATCCCTAAGGTGGACCCATCGAATCTATCACCGGCGTAATCCCTGTGGTGGACCCGTCGTAACGAAAAGGGGGGGCTGGTTCTCTCCATTTTTCTGAACTAGGAATCGTATGAGAGGATGGAACCCTCTAAGATAAATATGTTCGGTTCCGATTTTCTGGAGAATCGTCAATGTCCCCCCCCGTAAGCCACGAAAAAACTCGCCCAAACAAAGGGGTTGTTCTGTATGACGGGTATTGTGCCTTTTGCCAAAAGGTGGTACAGATTCTCAAACAACTCGATTGGCTGAAACAACTCGAATACGTTTCCTTTCGGGATACCGAGAAAATCCCTGCGAACCAAGCTCAACTTGACCCCGTGCGCATGGAAGAAGAAATGCACCTGCTGACCCCCTCGCGAGAGAAGGCCTATGCAGGGTACAGAGCCTTCCGCTGGATCGCAGGGCGAATCCCCTTGCTCTGGTTGATATGGCCGTTTTTGTTCATTCCGGGAGCCACAGCACTCGGGAACAAAACTTATCTCTGGATCGCCAAAAATCGGTTTAAGCTGGTTCCATGTAAAGATGGCGTTTGTACGATTCCCCCCAAAGGAAAATAATTGGCTTGTGGATGAAGGGTTGGCCTGTGGACTTGTCTTGGCCTGTGAGTGAAGGCCTGTGGATGAAGGGTTGGCCTGTGGACTTGTCTTGGCCTGTGGATTTGTCTTGCCTTTAGATTCAGGGACGATCTGTAGCGGGCGGAAAAATTCGGAAAATTTCTCAGCCTCACCAATCTTTATGGATTCTGGTTCGTTCTATAAACACATCTTATCGAGTTCTTCAAAATGGGAGTCAGAAGGCGTTCATTTGTTAGGTACATGTTGATTGGGGCCTTGACCCTCAAT
>CAZFDX010000099.1:0-6016 GCA_964518325.1 uncultured Alcaligenaceae bacterium
GTCTAGTACGGTCTGGTGGGTTCGGAGATGTGGATAAGGGACAGAATCTGCATTGCGAAAGATTTCCAACTATTTGGTTTAAACTTTTCTTGGATTAATTTTTCCCGATTCATTCTGTAATTAGGGTCTAGGGCTTTGATAATTGCATTGACAATTGAATTTATATCATCCGGCTCGACATAATCTGCATATTCCCTTCCGACCTCGGGCATCGAGGACTTATTGCTGGTTATACACAGCTTCCCGTACACCATACTCTCCTCGACCGGCAATCCCCAACCCTCTTCAAATGATGGATACAACGTAAACAAACAATTCTCATATAACTCAGCTAGTTTATCATCCGAAACCTCTGTCATCACTTTGATTAAATCTCTCGTCTCGGGATCATGTTGAACTAAGTAAATGATTTCATTCCCTTGCCATGCAGGTTTTCCAGCCATGATTAGATGTGGCGTTGACTTACCTAGTGTTCTCTTGAGTTTTTTCCAAGCCATGTACATACCGTAGTGGTTTTTTCTTGCTTCAATGCTACCCACGGTCAGTACATAGGGGGGCATATTGTTTAATAATCCTTTTTTTTCTACATTCGTGACATTGGCACCAAGGACGATTTTCTCAACTGGCCCAATCTCGATTTGATTCTTACTTGCATGAGAAATAATCTCATTCTTAACGTATTCCGATATGGCTAACAAAACATCAGAATTTCTCATCTGATATTCAGTCGGAGGCTGGATTACTCCTTGTACCCCCGGACCAAAAAATTGGGGGGCATTGATTGGTAATAGATCATAGATGACAGAAACAATATGGCTTTGATCCTTTTTCTTGATTTTTTCCAAAATCTGATTCACCTGTGGAATAAGCCATAATCCTCCTAGAGATATGATTAAATCTTCTTTTGTGATTTCAATTGGTTGAATCAAACATTCTGTTGGGTATGGATAGGCAGTAATTTTTTTGGTCGTTACCTCAGGTACTTCTTCTTGATTTTGATTGACAGAATTTTTGTCAATTCTTTTCTCTAAATGATGATCATTTCCCTGATTTGAGGGATTTTTTTTTCTTGCGTATCGAATTTTGTTCAGATTGTGCCTGATGATCCAAGGAATAAATCTCTTTATGCTGGATGTCGTCTGCTGAATGACTTCACTCTCTATCTTCTTTTCTTGTGGGACTGGAATGGCACAGGATTTAACATAATCACAATCTACTTCAATAATTCCATACGTTTCATGAAGTACGCAAGGTTTTGTAGGAAGCCCCATGATCGGGTTTCTAGACCAGAATTCAAATAATTTATGGAAGGTTCTTGGTATCCCTCCGACAAGTCCTTTTGGAAGAAGCAATACCGCACTCATGTCAATCCAGACTCTGGATATTTTTGGAGCATGATCGGGGGATTTTTCATATATAAGATTCATTTCAGTATCCCCCTTTTTTATCTGCTATCGATTTATTCTCGCTCTTACCAAAATGCTTGATTAAAATTTCATCGATTCCTTTGACACATGATTCCCAAGTGTTTGTCTTAAACTTTTCTTGGATTAATTTTTCCCGATTTATTCTGTAATCAGGGTCTAGGGCTTTGATAATTGCATTCACGATTGAATTTATATCATCCGGCTCGACATAATCTGCATATTCCTTTCCGACCTCGGGCATCGAGGTCCGATTGCTGGTTATACACAGCTTCCCATACACCATACTCTCCTCGACCGGCAACCCCCAACCCTCTTCAAATGATGGATACAACGTAAATAAACAATTCTCATATAACTCAGTTAGTTTCTCATCCGAAACCTCTGTCATCACTTTGATTAAATCTCTCGTCTCGGGATCATGCTGCATGTGGTGGATAATCCCACCTGCTAACCAACCCGGTTTTCCCGCAATCAGCAAATGAGGGGTCTTTTCATGTAGATGTTTCCTCAATCTTTTCCAAGCAAGGTACATACCAAAATGGTTCTTCCTTACTTCAATTGTTCCCACAGTAAGCACATAGGGAGCTAATCGATCGCTCATTTGATTTGATGAATGAAATTCATCTGGTTGAGTTTTATTCTTTGATCGTTTTGTCAAATCCGATCCAAGTAGGATTGTTTCTACAGGACAGACCTTGATCTTAATTTCCGAGGCATATTTTGAAATATCAGATTTGACATAATTTGAAATCGCAAATATCAGGTCTGAATTTCTTAATTGCCATTCTGTTGCTCCAGTAAAATTTTCAACCGCTATTTCTTCAAAAAATTGAGGGTTCCGGATGGGAATTAGATCATAGATCATAGTCACTAATCTAAATCCAATTTGTCGTTTATATTTTTCAATTGTTTCCATTAACCCTTCTACAGCCCAAAGTGCCCCCAAATCTATCACAACATCATTGGCCATCAATGTCATTGGATAAAAATTATTACCAACAGTAATTTCGGGAGCCAATAATTTTCTCGATCGTCTTTCTTGTTTAATGGGTTTTGGTCTTAATGAATCTGGTCCTAGCCACGCATATTTCAATCCTTTTCGTAGTTTATGTGGAATAAACCAATATCGACCTAGGGGGCCTTCCCCCAACCAATTTTTCCTCAACCATTGTCGCGTTTTAGTTGGAATTACCTTTTTGAGAATTTTTTTTAATTTCCCTTTTACTCGTGCTTTTATACCTAATTTAGGGTTTAGCTTTACTTCGGGATTTTCTGGTTTTACACTCTTCTCAACAAATAATTTACAGTAATCCTTGAGAGATAGTGGATCGACCTCTAACACTCCGTACTGTTCGTAAAACACACAAAATTTCGTGGAGAACTGGATGGGGTTATGAAATAGGTTATCGATGATTTTATGGATCGTTCGTGGGATTCCGGTGATATATCCTTTTGGTAGGACCAATAGCACGCTTACGTTAATCCATACCGTTGTGGTTGATCGATCCTCGATTGTAGTGGAGTTTCGTCCTGCCTCCATCGTCGATTGTTCTCCATTGTGTTGGTCCCCTCGGTAGGAGTCCACCTTGGTTAGGACGTTTTATATCAAAGAGTTCATATAGTCTCAAGGTTCGATTTGAAAAGTGTTTTTTCTTGTCTTTGTTACTTAATCTGGGAAATGTTCTTTGCCTTATCCTTCTGCCCGATAGGTGGGGAAAAAGCTCCGGCCCTGTTTCTTTCGCTGTTTCGTTAGCTCTTCATAAACCTCGGGATTTGCGATGTGTTTGGCTAAATAGGCTGTGCGGGTTCCGGTGGACCAACCCCTCTTAAATCGAGTCAGCCCATCTTCTTTTTCGTTCATCCCTGCTCCGGCTCCAAGGCAGACTGTGTGGGCTTTCTTCTGATAGTCTCGCAATGCTTGCCAGAAAATTCCAAATGCGGCCGACTTCGAGTATCCCGTTTCGTTGTAGGCCGCCAAATGATAATACACCTGCTCCTCGTCATTCAGGAATAGGGCCATGCCCACCACTTCTGTTCCGAATTTTGCTTGATAGATATCGATATCGGGCAGTTGTAATTGCAACTCGAAAGCGAGGCGGCTGAATCGGGCTATCCCCGTTATCTGATGTTTTTCGATGAGATGCTCATAGAGTTTGATCCATTCCTCCAGCACTGTGGGACTATAGGCGACCTTCTCAATGTGCAGGGATTGGCTTGCCTTTTTGGCGTTCCTTTTATGGTTTGGCGGAAGGGCTTGTTCCCAAGGTGTTTGCAAATCGACAATAAAATGTTGCTTAAAAGGAACAACCCCCATGTTAAACCCCAATGCGGCTGGTTCAAATTCGCTCATGGGGTCCAGCACTGCAACCACACTCACCACGCTTTCTTTGAGTTCTTCAAGGTCGCTTTTCAACCCTGCCCAGTTTTGGCATTTGAACAGAGGGTAGGGAGCACAACAATCTTCGTAAAACGAGGCGGGAATGGGTCTTTTGAGGAGGTAACCTTTGGAGTTTGGCAGAAATATCGGGGTGCCAAATTCTTGGAGGGAATAGGCATATTCAGAGGAGGCGTATCCTCGTGCGTTTGTGGTGAGAGGAAAGGAAATGGTAAAGGTGGTTCCCTTTTGCGGAACGCTCTCAACCGAAATTGTTCCCTGAATTTCGTGCAAAGCGGTCTGCACCACATGAAGGCCGACGCCTCGACCCGAGATTTCCGTTATGCGGGATGAGGTAGAAAATCCGGCTTCAAACAGCGTTTTTTTCAATGTTTCGATGGACACCTTGGGGGTCGGTATGAGAAATTATTGATAGGCGATCTCGGCGACTTTTTCCCACGAAATCCCCCCCCCATCATCCTGCACGGTGATCGTCCAAGATGATGCCTCTTTAATCGCTTTGAGCCGAATTGTGCCGACATTCGATTTAGCTCGCCGCGTCCGCGTTTCGGCCCGTTCTATTCCGTGATCGATGGCATTGCGAATCAGGTGAGATAAAACTTCCGAAAGAATCTCGCGTTGTTTGTTCGTTAGGTTGAGTTCGGGCCAGTCGATCAGCAGGCGGGTGGGTTTGCCCACGGCATTCGAGGTTTGTTGAACCACCCGTTGCAATTGGTCAAAGAAGGGATTTCCCACAGTGATTTTGACATCAAGAGGAGTGCGTTGGGGATCGAGCAGCACTCCATGATAGCTCCCAAGGGCGGCAGCGAACTTGAATTCGACCATCGTGATGGTTTGATGATCGACAACGCCCACGGCAAGCGATTCCAGAACTTCTAAACCTTCGACCAGTAGGGGATAGTGCGGCAGAAGTTGTGTGGAGCCTTCAATCACCCGATCGAGTAAATCCTCCATGCGATGAGCAATTCGGGCGACACTCGAAAAGCCTGCCGTGGCGGCAGAACCTTTGAGGGTATGGGTATGCCGTTGGGCCGCTCGAAGCAATTCGATGGAATGGGGCGAGGTTTCTAGGGCCGGTATCACCTTGCTGAGGCTACGGAGGCGACTCTCAGATTCTTGCAGAAAAATCCTGCGGACCTCATCGGGGACTTGTTCAGGTGCGAGTACCGGTGTGTTGAAGGCAGAAGGGCGGTGTTGCTCCCAAGGCAATAGGACCTCGGCCGTTTCCGGTGCGATTAACGGCGGATCGAACGGAAAAAGGTGGTTATCGCCCGCCTCCATGTATGCAATCTCCCTTGGCACCTTACCATTATCGAAAGTTTTGGGGAAATTTTGCGGCGAGTTTTTAGGCCATCGAAATCCGACGATATAGATCGTCCACCACCCAATGGAAAGCGGCCAAGTGGAGGGTTTCCACAATCCCCATATCGTGGAGATCGATGTGAAGGCCGTGATGAGCCAACGAGCGTAACTTCCCACCACTAAAGCCCGTGCAACCAAAAGTGGTCAAACCTTTTTGATTGGCCCATTCCACCGCTTTAATGATGTTCGGGCTATTTCCGGAACCACTAATCGCCACCAGCAAATCTCCAGCGCTGGCTAAATTTTTGAGCTGCTCGACAAATACTCGGTCAAAGCCTTCGTCGTTTCCCCATGCCAAAATATAGGGCGTGTTATCGGTCAGGCTGAGAATTTTGAGACGTTGTTTCGAATCGTCGTCGAAAAATTTTCGGTCCAGCGTACCTTTACCCATATCCTCACAAAAATGAGAGGCATTCGATCCGGAACCCCCATTCCCGATGACAAAAACAAAGCGTTGTTTTTCGTAACGCTCCCAAATGAGGTCCGCAAGGGTTTGTACCTCATGCGGGTCGATTCGCCCCAGTTCCTTAGCAATACGATCCAAAAAAGCCTGCGGTCCGAGTTCCCGTCCAAGCATGAGTACAATCCTAATAATTCACATAATCGTTAATGAAACAATTCAATTATATCGTTCGATGGGTCTCGTAACAGCTAGCATAATCGGCGTTCTCTGTTCTATATTGTAAATTTTACTCGGAATTATCCTTAATTTCCGGTTTCTCGTACCTAATGAGCTTGACTATGCCCAAAAGACGGGTACGTTTGTAGCAAATATACTTGAGACACCCACCACTATAAAATTATCGGTGGAAGTGATCGTATGGTTCAAGCC
>CAZFDX010000100.1:0-4847 GCA_964518325.1 uncultured Alcaligenaceae bacterium
TCTTAGGAGTTATCGATCGAAAACACAACCATTCTTAAAGCTCTTCCCGCATTTCTTATGGATTGGCAATCGAAACACGATTCATTCTTCACCCTGTACCGTTTCCGTATGGTCTTCGATCCCCTGAATCAACGGGGGTAACCCGAAATGCGTTCGGGCTTCTAAGAACCGATTTTGAAGGTACGTTCTCGTTTTCATGTGGTCGGCAAGCAGTTCAGAAGGGATGGTAAAACTGTTCCCCACCCCCATTTGAATTTTCCTCCAAAAGTCCGGTTTTTTTCCTTTGGTCGGAGGTTTCCCACCATAAAACGAGGTGAACGAACCCCAATTCCCTTCAATCCAAATAGGAATAATCGGCGTTTGGGGTCGGGCTTGCAGAATTTGCCAAATGCCCCGTCCGAAGCGTTTCAGGGGTTGAGACTCCTTTCGACGGAGCCAGCCTTCGGGGAAAATCACCACACATTCCCCCCGATCTAATGCCTCGATCGCTTGGGGGATTTCCGGCGTTTCTCGTTTCAGGGGCGCATCTTCGACTCGAATGGTGCCAATCACCCGTCGCATCAAAAACGAGATCACGGGAAGATCGTAAAACTTACTCGTCATCAAAGGAATCGTCGGAGCCGGTACAATTTTGTCCACAAACAGCGGATCGAACCAAGCAGCATGATTGGCAATAATCAGGTAGGGGCCACGCAAAGGCAATTGTTTTGTTCCAGGTCCTTGGGTAGAAATGCGATACAACGGCCAAAAAAAGACCGACACGAGAAATTCAAACAGGGGACGAAACCAAATCACACAGAGGATAACCCCTAGAGGAAGCCCACCCCAAAGCCAAACCATCGTAAAAATATCTGAAACCCGATCGGGTTCTTGGACAGCCCACAAGGTCAGGCCTGCCACCACGAGACCGCCGATCCCTGCATTAAAAGTTCCGAGTGCTGCCGAGGTACCTAAGTAGGCCCGCGACCCCCAAATTCCATTCCATAAGGTGAACGCCACCCAACCGAATCCCAATCCCATACCTGCCAAGAAATAAACCCCCGCACTAACACCGTACAGGACACGCAACAACCCTGCCAGACCGACAAATAAGAAGCTAATGGGAATACCAAACCCCGCTCGGTATTCGTGTTGTTGAAACATCAACAGGGCCACTCCAACGAACATCCCTAGGCCGATGTTCATGGTGATGCGCTGCCCATAAAATTCGCGAAATTCTTCCTTAAAGGTATAGGCTTCCAAGCGTGGTACCACAACCCACAGCAGGCCAAGCATGATCCAAAACAGAATGCTTGTGAGAAACAATCGCAGGTAGTATTTTCCCGAAAAACTTTGGCGTGTTCCCAGCACGAACGATAACACCGGCGATTCTTTCAGGAACGGCTCCCCCATCGCTTGAGGACGTCCCAGATAACACAGCACCAAGGCCAACAAATAACACAGAACCGCATAGGGGGCAAAGCTCCATTTCTGGGGCGTCGATTCCCCTGTGATTTCGGACCAAGTGAACCAAGCTCCGAGTATCCCCCCACCGATCGAGAGGAGGTGACTGAGTTTGACCGCCCAATAGAGGGAACGGGGTTCATTGGCAAAAGTGGTATTTCTGGCAATGAGAAAAATACCGGTCTCACACATGAGCAGGCCAAAGCAACGCAACCAAGCCGAAGGGGGGAACATCGCAAACAGACCCAGAACGAGAAAGCCAAACAGGGTCGAGAAAAATAAGATCGAACTGCGTGCCCGTGAATTGGCAATCGCGGCAGCAAATGGACCGATTCCCAAGGCCGGCGTGAAGAGAATCACCAACCAAGGAAGCAAGGTCTCTAAGCGAAGGTCGAACCCTCGCCCGCCGGAATAAGGGCCTAGCAAATGAGCCGATAATGCCCCTAGAACGATGAAACGCAACCCACTGGCAACTGCAAGAAAGACCCAACCGAAATTTGATCGCGTTTCCTTCATTGAATTCAATAATCCCTCTCGCTTCTTGGAATAATCATCCTATGGTATTTCTTCCGAGAATTCGAGAGGGGGACAGGAAACGCTTGAGGTGCCTCACAATCGATTGAGAAGGCGACTCTAAGATTTAACGGACCGTCAAATTCTTCTTAACGTCTTGAAGTGCCTCACAATCGCTGGATCGATTGATTGATGATCGATTGCCACAAGAATCATTTATCCTTTTTTGCAGCAATTCGAGCGAGGTTTATCACTTTTCTGTTTTTCCGTGCAGCAGCTTTTTTCTTGAGCTTTGCAGCAAGCGGAATCGGCTTTGCAATCCTTGGCCGATTTCTCGCAGCAAGCGGAATTGGCTTTGCAATCCTTGGCCGATTTCTCGCAGCAAGGAGAGCCAGCAAAGCAGCAATCTAAGCCCAGTTCGCAGCAGTTCGCTTTAGCTTCACAGCAGGGAGAACCGGCGAAGCAGCAATCTAAACCGAGTTCGCAGCAGTTCGCTTTAGCTTCGCAGCAAGGAGAACTGGGGAAACAGCAATCTAACTGTAAAGCACAGCAGTTGGCGTTAGCGGCACAGCAAGGAGAGCCAGCAAAGCAGCAATCTAAGCCCAGTTCGCAGCAGTTCGCTTTAGCTTCACAGCAAGGAGAGCCAGCAAAGCAACAATCTGCTTTCGCGGTACAGCAATCGTTACCCGAAGATTTTTTGACGAATGTTTTCGGATGAGCCGATGCCCATACCGTCGCCAAGCCCATGATTAAGGCCAAAGAAGCAACCACAGAAAAAGCAAATACATTCTTACGCATGTTAAAATACTCCATTAAGGAATGATCTTTTCATTCCCAGTTACTTGGGGGCGAAGACATTTGAGTTTGTTGTTCTGAAGAAATTTTGACCGAGACTCGTGGTCGGTTTAACAACGCCAAACGCACAAGAAAACATGTAATGGAGGAGAATGGGACCTAGCTTCATGACCCACCACCGAACGAGGGGCATCCTTCCGAACATCCCAAACCAGTTCCCAAAATAGGGTACTAGGAGAAAGGTCAACGCAATCGCTGGTGACGCTGGTCAAAATTGCATCGACCGGTTCGCAGCACCCGTGCGGGATCGGTTGCGGTGCTTTGGAAGGGGTGGATCGATCGGCCAACCCCATATCGTGAGAGGTTGGTTCCACCGGTACGGGCTGAGTTTCGCAACAGCAGCACTTTTTGGGGGCCGGAGAGCTAGGTTGGCAAAAGTCCTTTGCTTCATCGGTGGGTAGCGCAGGTTGAGGGGTGCCTTGGCAGCAACCGCCCCAAGCCACCTTGCAGCACCATCCCGCTGGGAACACCAACGAGATAGCACAAACGGCTACCAAAACTTGATTCAACAAACGACTCATACCGAGATTTTAACACAAGGCCTTTTTGAGATCAATCGAGATTCTCCAAAAAAATCTTGAGTAGTAAAAAGGTAAAAAGGTTCCCACTGCTCGCGAATCAGTAATCAGGCGAGTGTGGCACGGATCATCTTTACTTTTCGCAGCCGTGTCGGGCCAATCCATTGATTCGCTCAACTGCATGGGAAAGTGATGATATTCATGAATGCCAATCAATTTGAATGCGGGGGGAACCTCACCTGACTTTTCCTGTCATTTCGGTTCGTAGGGCGTTGGTAGGGGCTGTCAGAGTGGCAGAACCAGACGAGAACGATTCCGGAGCTTTATTTGTAAACACCTATGGAATATGATTTTAGATCAGTTATTGTGCCATCCGGCACTGGAATTGCTTGCATCACCGAATCTATATCGAAAAGAAATGCTCTGGGCCTGTGCCAGAGCTTTATTTGACAGCCGTGAGGAGATTGCGAAGTGGGTGCAAAGCAACTCAATTATGCCGATGATGCCCGTCAAAAATTGTTGGCGGGGGTAAGCAAATTAGCTCGTGCGGTCCGCTGCACATTAGGGCCGCGTGGTCGCAATGCCGTTTTAGATAAAGGTTGGGGTTCGCCGAACGTCACCAAAGACGGTGTGACCGTTGCCGAAGACATCGAACTCAAAGACCCTTACGAGAACATGGGCGCGCAACTGGTGAAAGAAGCCGCCAGCAAAACCTCGGACGTTGCCGGTGATGGTACGACCACCGCAACGGTCCTTGCGGAATTTATCTATCGCGAAGGACTCAAAACCGTGGCCGCTGGGAACGATCCTATGGCTGTGGTACGCGGTATTCAAAAAGGGGTCGATATCGTTGTTGCGGAATTGGCCAAGTTAGCTCAAAAGGTCGATCCGAATGACGAAAAGGCCATTACGGAAGTCGCTACGATTGCTGCCAACAACGATCGGGAAATTGGGAGCAAACTCGCGGAAGCCATGAAGAAGGTCGGTGCCACCAATGGTGTGATTACCATTGAAGAAGGCAAGACCGCCGAGACCGAAGTTCATGTGGTTCAGTGGATGCAGTTCGATCGGGGCTATCTCTCGCCGCACTTTGTCACCAACCAAGAATCGGTGACCTGCGAATTCGAGAACCCCTACATCCTCATCTACGAGGACAAGATCAGCAACGTCAAAGACCTGATTCCCTTGCTCGAAACCTTCTTCAAGAAGAACGAACCGCTGCTCATCATCGCCGAGGATATTGAAGGGGAAGCCCTTGCCACCTTGGTGCTCAACAAGCTCAAAGGTATCCTGAAAGTTGCTGCGGTGAAAGCGCCCGGCTATGGCGATCGCCGAAAAGCCATCCTCGAAGATATTGCCGTTCTCACCGGTGGCAAAGCGATTTTCAAAGACTTGGGTATCAAGCTCGAAGGGGTGAAAATCGAAGACTTGGGTCGAGCGAAAAAAGTTCGGATCGATTCGGAAAACACCACCATCACCTAAGGCTTTTGCCTTTCGCTTATAAACCTCTTCCGCTGC
>CAZFDX010000101.1:0-2751 GCA_964518325.1 uncultured Alcaligenaceae bacterium
GTTCAGAATGTGATTAGCGAAATCCTCTCGGTATCCGATCATCAATTTCTTGTGATTGAGCGAGATAGTAAACCGGGACCGGACGCTAAATTCAAAAAAATTATGCTGATCGATACGAAAGAGGCTACAGATGTTTCCGCCGTTGAGAAATTACCTGCGGTGGAATTACCTAAATCCATCCAAGCTGCCAAAAAGAAAGTATTGATTGATTTATTGGATGCTCAATGGAATTTGGCAGGGGAAAAATTCCCTGAAAAAATCGAAGGGATTTGTTTTGGACCTTCGTTACCCGATGGGCGAATTCTTTTGTTAGTGATTAGTGATAATGATTTTGTGGAAACGGTAGATACATGGATTATGGCATTTGCCATCGATAAAAAAGTTTTACCTGATTATCAACCCCAAATCATCGATGGGAAAAAACCTGTGAGTAAATAATTCACACTTCAATTATTCCCTTGCTTTCTCACCGCAAATTATTCCTTCTGAAAAATCCCTGTATCGCCCCATCGCACGGATAGAATTTTCCCTTTTTCGATTTGGAATCCCAGTAAGGAACCGTTAACTCGTCGATCGGGATGTTGCAATTCAAATATATCACCTTCCCAGTGCTTTAATTCACCACCAAAATTTCCCCATTCCCAATAGAGATGGTCTTTCATCATCTTGATTGTGCCTGTTCCATAGGCAGGGTGAGAATATTTCCCAACATATTCCGAAAGATCAAATGTTGGTTTAATTCCTTGTCGCCGTTGTTCCAATCGGCGTCTTTGAATTTTCTGCTCGAGTTCCGTCCTCTCAATGAGTTCAATGTAATAGGAATTCCATTTTTTCGGTTCTAATTTCAATAAATGATCGGTCAGGGTGCAACTCAAAGCCAGAGGTAAACGGGTATCATGTTTGTTGGCAAAAACAGCAATGCCGTAACCTTCTTTAGGTAATAGGGTGAATTGCACGCGGAACCCATCAATTAGGCCTGCATGGGCGTATATCAATTTGCCCCGATAATCTTGAATGACCCACCCAAGGCCGTAGGACAATAAATTCGATTCGGGGGCTAAATCGCGCGTGACTCCTTCTGGGCGAATCACGATTTGCGGAGTAAAAATCTCGGCCAATGATTGTTCGGAAATCAATCGCTTACCTTGATGCTCCCCCTGATTCAAAAAGAACTGTAACCATTTGGCAATATCGCGAGGTGAAGAGTGCAAAGAACAGGCAGGGTCCGGATCGGGGGCAATATACCAATCGGTGGGAACTAATTCATCTTTTTCATTGAGCATATGCCCCGAACAACGATTCTCTTTCGGTGCAAAATCCGGATGCGTGAAAGTATCATTCAGTTCCAGCGGAGAGAGCAATTTTCGTTTCAATAATTCGGGCCAAGATTCACCCGTGACTTCTGCTGCTGCCAATCCTGCTGCAGAAAACAACACCGTTTGATATTGTAAATCTTGACGAAAAGGCCTCGAGAGGGGGAGTTTCCCAGCGCGTTCAATCATTTCCGGCATCTTCCATTTGGCCCGATACCAAATTAAATCATGGCTGGCCACCCCCGTGCGATGACAGAGTAAATCTCGTATACTTACTAATTCGTTGGCATTCTTATCGGACAGGCGAAAATTCTTGAGATGCTTTTGCACTCGATCATCCCAATGCATTTTTTCTTCATCAACTAACTGACCGATTAGAGTTGTGATGAATGCCTTACTACAAGATGCGATGGGAAAAAGTGTTTTCTCCGTGATGGGGATATTTTCTCCCAAAATTTGGGTTCCGCACCCTTGTGTATAAATGATTTTGTCTTTGGTGACAATCACCACATAAACACCGGGAACCTCCAAAGTTTCACGGGCTTCGTCCATCAGTTTTGTGATCGCGGGAATAGATAATTCCGAAGCACGAAGGGAAATCGTGAAAAAAAATATCACAAACAATGAGAAACGGAAATGGCACATGGTGAGAAAAAAATCAAAATGAAAAGAGGTCTAGGTGAAATTATTTTTTCACACTTTTTTGAATGTGGACAAAAACACCCCGTTTGTTTGAAACAATCACATCGGGTTTGCCGTCCCCGTTAATGTCATTCACTTCAAATTGGGTTCCAATTCCCGAATCGGTATCAATAGCGACCGGCGTAAAAGTGGTGAGTCCATCTTTTTTCTTTTCGGCCTTGAACCAATAGAGCATCGCAGGCCAACGCGAACCCGGCTCGCTAATCCCGTGTGAGTAGGCCCTTTTTCCGGTAACCAAGTCTTTTAATCCATCGCCATCAATATCAACAAAATTCATGGCATGGGTTTCGCTGACAAGTTCACGGAAAAGTTCTTGCTTCACAAAAGTGGGGTGATCCTTGCCCGGTTTCTGCTGGAACCACCAAATCCCAAATTTATGGGCACTAGAACCGATGATGTCGGCTTTCCCATCGTTATCGACATCGTAGGCAAACAAGTCGGCCATTGCATCGGTGACATTCGTGGGATGGAACACCCAAGGTTCATCGGTCACTTTCTCGGGTTGTTCCCACCATCCGCCGATGGTAATCACATCTAATCGTTTATCGCCGTTGAGATCACCAACACCAAGGCCGTGAGAAAATCGCATGGTTCCAGGAATGCGATTTTCTTTCGTGGAAGGGGCACTAATCGGGTGCATTTCCCAAGGAGCATACACATCGGAGCCTGGTTTGAACCAAGCCATTTGCCCCATGTTGCCATCTTCTTTTTCGCCCGGTTTGGGTTTTGGTTGGAA
>CAZFDX010000102.1:0-4575 GCA_964518325.1 uncultured Alcaligenaceae bacterium
TACAGCTGACAGCTGAATGATGACAGAGTAGTTTGTTGCAAGCGTCAGATGTAGATAAAATACAGGAGGAACGTGAGGGTTCCTTTCTTATCGCGAATGGTTTCATAAGCGATGGCAATAATTACCGAGGCCATGACCGCACGGGTCAAACGTTCGTCGGCGGCAACATGGAAAAAGGTGAAAACTGTTTGTTTATCGCGTAGCAGGGGCCATTCTTCCGGAAGCGGTTCTTTGACTTTGACGATCAAATCGGCTTGCGCCCAAACGTCTTTGGCATCGGTTACAACCTCCCCCCCCACCGCCGAATAGCGTTCATCGGCAATGCCGCTGCCGAGACCGGCCCCCGATTGAATCAATACTCGATGCCCCGAGCGGCGGAGTTCTTCCACTCCGACGGGCATCATAGCAACTCGATATTCATCGGGCTTGGTTTCTTTGGGTACACCTACTATCATCTTTTTCACCTGTTAGGAATTTTCTTAACTTCTGGTTATCGCACAGTCATTTCAAAATCTCAAGGGGGGATTTCTCACACCCATTCGATTCCTACTCTCGAAGGAATCTCATTTCCGCTTGATTCCCGCTCTCGGAAGGAATCTTATTCCCATTCGATTGTTGCAGGGGGCTTACTGCTAATATCGTATACCACGCGATTGACCCCGCGCACACTATTGATAATGCGGGTCGAAACCCGAGCGAGTAAATCGTCGGGTAATCGCGACCAATCGGCCGTCATGAAATCATCGGTTTGAACCGCACGAAGGGCAATGACATTTTCGTAAGTTCGACCATCCCCCATGACCCCGACACTTTGGACCGGAAGCAAAACCGCAAAGGCTTGGGCTGTTTTGTTGTACCAGCCTGCTGCGTATAACTCTTCCAAAAAAATCACGTCGGCTTGTCGTAAAATCTCAAGGCGGGCTTTGGTCACTTCCCCGAGGCAACGCACGGCTAAGCCCGGCCCTGGAAACGGATGCCGCCAAACCACTGCTTCGGGTAGCCCGAGTTCGATCCCTAATTTGCGGACCTCATCTTTGAAAAGGTCCCGTAAAGGCTCGATCAATTCAAACCCAAGTTCCGCCGGAAGGCCCCCGACATTGTGATGCGTTTTGATGGTCGCGGCGGGACCATCGACGGCCCCCCCGCTTTCGATCACATCTGGGTAGAGGGTTCCCTGTGCGAGAAACTTCGCATTCGGGATGGCTTTCGCTTCTCGTTTGAAGACTTCGACAAAGGTATGCCCGATAATTTTTCGTTTTTGTTGGGGGTCGGTCACCCCTTTCAATGCGGTGAGAAAATCGTTTTCGGATTGGGCCATGTGAAGATCGGCCTTGAACCAATCGCGGAACGTATGCTGAACCGATTCGGCTTCCCCCATTCGCAGCAGGCCATTATCCACAAAGATACAGGCCACTTGGGGACCGATCGCTTTCAATAATAACGCGGCCACAACGGAGGAATCGACCCCGCCGGAAAGACCACAAATCACCCGAGCATTACCGACCTTGGCTTTCATCTGCTCGATGGCATGGTCAATGAACGCTTGGAGTCTCCATAATCCCTGACAACCACAAATATCGTGCAGGAAATTCTTGAGAATCCGGCCTCCTTCGGGAGTATGGCTGACCTCGGGATGAAATTGCACCCCATAAAAAGGCCGACTCGGCGAACGAACCGCAGCTAGTGGACAAGTCGGCGTGGAGGCTAACACTTCCAGATTCGCTTGGCTGGGAAAAACCTGATCTCCGTGCGACATCCATACAATCGTTTCGGGAGGAACCCCCGCGAGTAACCCATCGGGGTGAACCACTTGAATGGGGGAGCGGCCAAACTCTCGATGCGAACAGGGTTTGACTTCGGCCCCGAGAATTTTCGAGGCCATCTGCATCCCGTAACAAATTCCCAGCACGGGAATCCCTAGGTCCAAGATTTTGGGATCGAGCTGAGGGGCCCCTTTCTCGTAAACACTTGCGGGACCACCGGAAAGAATGATCCCTTTCGGTTTGAGTTCGGCCACACGATTGGCAGAAAGATCGTGGCGAACAATCTGAGAGTAAACATTCAGTTCGCGAACGCGACGGGCAATCAGTTGCGCATACTGAGAGCCGAAATCGAATATCAGAACCAGTTCCGAATCGGGTAAAACAGACATTCGTTAAGCAATCTCACACAAGGACGAGGACGAAAGAAATTTTGGTACCTGTTCCGGTTCAAGGGTTTCGATCCCTTCCGGTTCCAGTGTTCCAAGCAATTAGGACGATCCTTTTTGGCCCAACTCTCGGGCACGCAAAGTTGCGGCACAAACCGCATCCATCAGGGCAGCTCGTAGCCCCCCTTTCTCTAGAGCGTGTAACCCTGCAATCGTGGTTCCCGCAGGAGAGGCAACCACATCTTTCAGAACGGCAGGATGCTGACCCGTTTCGAGAACCATGCGACTGGCGCCCAACACGGTCTGCGCCGCAAGCGTCAAGGATACGTCACGCGGCAGCCCCATCCGAACACCTCCATCGGCCAACGCTTCGATCATCACATAAACGTAAGCAGGTCCCGAACCACTCAACCCCGTCACGGCATCGAGCAGGTGTTCCGGCAGCAGAAAGGCCTTCCCCACGGCAGCGAATAATTTTTGAACGACTTCACCATCTTCCGGAAGTGCCCCTGCCCCTAGTGTGTAACCGCTCGCACTGCAACCGACTAAACAGGGAGTATTGGGCATGACCCGAGCGAGCCGAACTGGTCCCGATCCCGATCCTTTCAGTCCCTCGGTCAATTGCTGAAGGGTGACCCCAGCGGCGATCGAAATAACCAGATGATTTTGGCTAATTCGTTCCGAAAGCGATGCCAACACACTCGGGACATTCTGGGGTTTGACAGCCAAAATTAGAATGTCGGACTGGTTCACCAGTGTCGGGAAGTCGCAGCCCTGACCTGCGGTTTGATTCTCGAAATGGGTCAAGGCATCGGGGAGAGGGTCGAAAGCACGACAGTTTTCAGGAGCGAGCAAACCGTAGGAGATCCACGCGCGAGCCAACGCCCGAGCCATTTGTCCGGCCCCGATAAAGCCAATACGATCCCCAGTGGTTGATAAACCCATTCGCAGTACCATCTAAATTAAACGGGCATTTTACCCAGAAAAGAGAGAACGAGTAGGGAGGCCTCGACTTTTTTTCGTCCAAAATTGTGGGAACTTGGGAATGTGGGAATTGGAAATTTGGAAAGGTGTGGGAACTTGGGAATGTGGGGGGTGAAAAGTTGGGAGTGTGGGGAAGTGAAAGGTTGGGAGTGTGAGAAGGTGGCAGGCTTGTAACTAGCGATTAAAAATCCCCTGTTCCCCGTTTGGACCAATGCGGTAAATCGAGCAATCCCCCATCCATAACAAGGGTGGTACCGTTGGCGAAAACGTTCCGTTCATCCAGCAAAAATAGGATGCCCCGTGCCATTTCTTCACTGGTGGCGAGACGCCCTGCGGGGGTGGTTTTCCCTGCCTGTTGCAGAACATCCTCACTGAAGAATTTTCGTTCCCCTGGTGTATCGGTCCAGCCGGGGTAGAAAATGTTCACGCGAATTTTATGCGGTAAAAGCTCCATAGCAGCAGTGCGGGCCATGGAATCTAACCCTGCCTTGGCGATGTTGTAGGCCATGCAATTGGGAAAGGCGATTTTTGCATGGGGGGAAGAAACGATCACGATTGAACCTTGGATTTTCTGGGCTAACATCACATTCGTGACCGCCCGCAATGTGTAATAGGCGCCCATCAACGACACATCTAAGGTTCGCTTAAAACCTTCCATGTTGGCCGTGTGGAATGGCTCGCGATCGCTATACACAGCCGAGGATACAAACAGATGAATTCGGCCCCATTCCTGAGCCACCCGAGCCACCATTTGCTCTACGGCGTGTTGATTGCTAATATCCTCACGCAGTAAAAGGGCACGGCGACCTAATTGACGAATTTCCGAGGCGGTGGCTTCGGCTGCTTCGGGCATCGTCCAATAATTCATGGCCACGTCGGCTCCCGATTGGGCTAACATCAAGGCCACCTCACGACCAATCCCCGAGGATGCCCCTGTTACTAATGCTACCTTCCCCACAAACGAGGGAGCCGATATATCCGCCATGATTTCACCTCACCCTTTTGAAAAAATTTTTGTAGTGGATAGTTAAAGGCATTCCCCACGAGAGTCAAGAGCCAGCACCGAATCCCGCTCAACCTTCACGAGAGGCAAAACCCCCGTCAACAATACGTCCAAAAGATGAACTTTACCTCCCTCTTCGACAATATCCCGCTCAATCTCCCAAGCGGTGGGAATTGCCTCGAAAGGAAACCCGCTTCCTGTGTGCCTTGCCCCTGTGGAATAGTGGCGTTGGCATACCCATGCCATTCGGGTAAAATGCTTACCATCATTTGGGAACAAGGAGTCATCATGTCCGGTTGGAGTGCCTTGCTCGTAGGGGTCTTGTTGTTTTTACCTGCTGCGACCGCAGACAACCCGGCCCTTATTGAGCTTCCCAAAACACCGATGCAATTGCCGAAACACAGAGTCGACACTCTCCGGCTTGCAGCCCGACCCCTTT
>CAZFDX010000103.1:0-2287 GCA_964518325.1 uncultured Alcaligenaceae bacterium
GGTTCCAGTATCTCGCCTCTTCCCGTTGCCCATGCAGCGGCTGAACCGAGAAAAAACGCCACATCACTGCCCAACTGGGCCGACAGGCTCATCAGTTCCTTTTGGTTCAGACCGAGTTTCCACAGATGATTCAATCCCCAAAGGGCCGCGGCTCCATCTGCGGAACCGCCTCCGAGTCCCGCGGCCCAAGGAATTCGTTTCATTAAATGAATCCGAAATCCTTGTTGGGTTCCTGTCTCCTTTTTAAGCAATCGGCCTGCCTTGATGATGAGATTATCTTCGCCTACCGATAAATCGGCTCGATCGCACGTTAATCTCTCTTCTTCATTATCCCCTAGTTCAAAATCCAGCGCATCGTAAAGCCCAATTTGAACCATCAGGGTTTCAATCTCGTGGTAGCCATCGAGACGCTTCTTCAGAATCTCGAGGTGGAGATTGATTTTGGCAGGTGCAAAAACACGAAAAGACCCCGCAGCGAGCGCAGGCCAATCTCCCTCAGGAAATTCCAGCGGGTTTGCGATGATCCGCACAAATCACCCAACCTTTCGCACTCTATCCGTTTGGTTTTTCGTGTTTTCAAGCTCTCTTAGATGTTGGATTGTTGATCCGACATCCAGCGAAGATGGGGGGATAGTACCGATTGTTAAAAAATGAGTCAAGGGCGCCTTTTAGCGCAGCCAGAAAAATTTGAAAATCGTCAGGCCCCTCCCAAGAAATGGCGGGGTAGACCCCTCATTCCTGAGGGTTTCTCATCTCTAGAAAGCCCTTATGTTTGAAAAGCCCTCATTCCTGAGAATCCCTCATTCTTGAACGTTCCACATTCTTGAGGTTCTCTCCTGTTTGAGCGTTTCTCCTGTTTGGGTATCCCTTCATACTTGAAAAGCCCTCATGCTTGAGTTTCACGAATCGGGAAAAGCCCAGTCATGCGGGGCGACCGTACAGCACAGATATACACGCATGACGGATCAGGTCTTTCAGAAAATGGGGCGGGTCGGTATCGGGTTTCTTTTGCAGGCGTCTCCGGATACGCCACAAGGTAAAGCTCACAATATAGGCAAGATCGGCCAACAAGGCGATGGTCGTATTGTGGTTCTGGCGGAAGTAACGACTTCGAGACTCGAACCAGTAGGCGGGGCGTCGTTTCGGGCGTGTTTGACGATCGGTGACTCCGGTGCTTTGGCCCACATAATGGATCACTCGACTTTCCGGAACATACCAACAGGGCCAACCGGCTCGGGCGGCCCGAAAGCAAAAATCGGTTTCCTCAAAGTAGAGAAAATATCGCTCATCGAGTAGGCCAATCGAATTGAATACCTCTCGGCGAATCAGCAAACTGGCACCGGCCACCCAATCGCAGCGATGGGCCTGATCCTGCGGAGGGGGGGGGACACGCCAGCGAGCCAACAGTTTCGAGATCAATCCCAAGCGCATCCCTTCTTCGATTTCTCCCAGTACGGAAGGAAAACGAAAGGCACTCGTCTGCGGGGTCCCGTCTGCAAATTCTAATCGCGAACCTGCTAAACCAATGTGCGGATGGGCTTCCAGAAAACTCACCAGATGTGTTAGGGCATTTTCTCGCACTTCGGTATCAGGGTTCAACAGCCAAATATAATCGAACCGCGTGGAACTTTCTAAGGCCTCGCGGATGCCGATATTATTACCGTAGGCATATCCCCGATTCACCGGCATCAAGCGCAAGGTCACCCACGAGGCCGAGTGTGATTCGATCCATTGTTGCAGCATAGTGCCCGACTGATCTCCCGAAGCATTATCGATCATCCAAACATGACATTGGGGGAATTTGAGGATTTCCCGTTGCAGGGAATTCAAACAGTCGCATGCCAACTGGGGGGTTCGATAATTGACAATGACGATAGCAATACGAGCAGAAGCGATCGGAGCCGGATTCATTCGAGTGGAAGTCATTTGAGTGGAAGTCATTGGAGTCGGATTCATTGGAGTAGAAGTCATTGGATCAGGGGGCATTGGATCAGAGGTCATTCGAGTCGGGTTCATTCAAGTAGAGATTCGAGGAGGAGTCATTCGAGTGAGGTTCATTGAAGCCGGTGTCATTCGATCCGCAGAGATTCGACGAGGAGTCATTCGCACCTAGGGGGTTGGTTCCGGAAGCAAAAGTTCGCCACGGGCAATCGATAATAAATCGCCGCAGTAACGGGCCAACGGTTGTTGTAAAACAGAAGGGGGCAGGTGAAAGCCCTGTCGATCCAGAAAACGTGATAATAATCTCAAAAACGTGAGATCGACCTGATGACTTCGACGATAGTTG
>CAZFDX010000104.1:0-4916 GCA_964518325.1 uncultured Alcaligenaceae bacterium
TCCTTGGGGGGGTGCACAAAAATACAAGCAACACCATTGCCACAAGCGGGTTGAGTATGGTGAATGGCTGCCGAAATGTTTTCTTCGCCACTGATAGGGGATTTCCACCAGACGGCGACAAATTCCTTGGGCAGGGGATGAACCACAATCGATTTGCCTAAAACATTTCCCGGAATCGCCTCGGCTGTATTCGAGGAATTAGCAAGAATCATCGGCAATTCTTGTCCCTTCATTCGCCAACCATTAAGCCATTCTTTTCCATTCACCTTCGTAATTTGTTCATTAAATACTGTTAAAGGGACGGACGGCACTTTTCTGCCAAAAGAAGATGAGGTAAGTTCCGCTTTCAGTTGTGCTATTCCTAAAACTTCGTACCAACGGTTCAGAAGTGCAAAATTTAAGTTATGCTTTTTCGCTAACTCCTCTAATGCGAGTTCAGGTTGATCTAACCCCTCTCTCAACGCATGAAGATACTTCGATGTGTTGATGAATATCGATGATAACTCGACTTCATAAAGATGACCATACTTTTGGTAGTCGCTTAGCAGTAAGGGAGGCTTACCCGCTCCTTCAAAACGGGGGCGATGCCAAATAATCCCTTCCTCCGAGGACGTCCATTCTTTGGAATCGAGATAGATGACGACTTCCGTTTGCCCAGCAACCGGTTTGATTGGGAGCCGAAAGTTATGAGATTCTTTGGGGATTGGATTATTGGGGTTCTGCCGTGGTAAATCACCATGACGATAACTCCCGATCGGGAGTATCTTCCAAAGTTGATTTCTGATCGCAGTGATTTCGTTCGTCAGTTGATGGGCATCGTTCAAACTCGATTTTTTCCATTGAGTCTGAATCGATTTAAGTGGTGGGGTGCTTTCCGGCTTATTGAAGGTTTCCCAGAGAATCTCAAGATATTTGGGGGACAATTTTTCACGAGCCGCAACTTCGTTTAGCGTGATCGAACCCTTTTGAAGATTCTCCCGATACTTCAAAGTGGCCTGAATATAAGGTAACAACGGGAGCGTTCCATCCGAAGTATAGTGAGCATAAAAAGCCCGTATTTGGTTGATGGTTTCATCGGTCCATTCGCGACGGGTTTTACCGGCAGAAAAACGAAACCCTTGCGGAGTTAAGACCGCATGTTGAGCAATTTCTTTGGCAGCGTTGAGGTATTTGGTGAACAGGGCAGGGGAAATATCACTCAGCGATTCTGCGGCATTTGTGAATCCCTCTCCGCCGGCCCCCTCTGCGGGAAAGTCACGAGCAGGCCTAAGATCGATCCCTGTTAAATCACGAATGGTATTATCGTATTCCGTGTGGGAAAGTCGTCGCAGGGGTAAATATCCAGGGTCACCCGAACGGGCACGGGCTTCGTTATCTAGAAAGTTCCGAATCCAAGCAAGGAGTTTTTTCTTCTCTTCCGATGTCAGTTGCGGTTTATCTTTCGGTGGCATTTCACCGTTTTCGAGCATTTCGATCGTTTGGATCCACGGTTTATGTTCTTTCTTCAAGGCTTCCATCGACCGAAAACGCTCTAGGTCTAAGCTCCCTTTTTTTGCTTTAGTAGAATGGCAATCGAGACAGTACTTTTGGAGTAAAGGTAACACCTCTTGAACAAAACTATCGGAGGCTTTTGTGGGGGCTTGCGCGACTAGGTCTCGCTGTGGGTTTTGTAAGGAAAGCCCCATCATGAAACCCAACCAAATTACCGCCAACACAAACCAAGATTTTGCCATTCGCATAGAACCGACTCATTCACATCGTGAGGGCTTATAGGAGGGATAGAAACTTGTTGGGCAGGCACCATCATGTTATCGGAAAATCGAGCGTTTTACGAGGGAATTCTTCAATGATTTAGTAACGAATCACGCTGTAGCATTCCACCGGTTTGAGTTTCTCGAAACCATTAAGAAAACTTAATTCCACGAGAAAGCCGCAACCCACGACGATTCCGCCTGCTTGTTGAATCAATTTGCAACCTGCTTGCATGGTGCCACCCGTGGCCAGCAAATCATCGACCAAAAGAACTCGTGCCTGTGGTTTAATGGCATCGATGTGCATATGAAGCTCTGCCGTCCCATATTCGAGTTCATATTGATGGGAAACCGTTAGGTAGGGTAATTTGCCGGGTTTCCTTAAGGGGACGATTGGTTTATTCATTTTGATAGCCATAGGAGCCGCGACTAAAAATCCTCGGGCTTCTGCGGCGGCAATGGCATCGATATGCATCGGGCTATAATGTTGGCAGAGATCATCGATGGCGTAGGTGAACGCTTCGGGGGAAGCAAGAAGGGGCGTAATGTCTTTGAACAAGATACCCGGTTTGGGAAAATCGGGGATGTCGCGGATGAATTCCTTCAAGTTCATAGTGATAACCTAGTGATTGGCTCGAATCGTTTCAGAGTGTTATATGTTAAAGTTCCAAATCCGTTTGGGTCAACCTTCAGATATACCTTATTTGGTGCAGTACAATCTTCAAATGGCATGGGAGACAGAAGGAAAAAAACTCGATCCCCAAACCGTTCAAAGAGGAGTTTCACGAGTTTTTGAACAACCCTCGTTGGGGTTTTATTTAGTTGCTGCGGATGAGGGTGAGAAGTTAATTGGGCAGTTGATGGTCACCACAGAATGGAGCGACTGGCGCGATGGTCTTTTTTGGTGGATACAAAGCGTTTATGTCCCCGAGGAGGCACGTCGCCAAGGTGTATTTCGTGCCTTGTTTGAAGAGATTCAACGAATGGCTCGGCAGAATGGTCATGTGGTTGGCTTACGTCTTTACGTTGAGCATGAGAATCGTCGGGCACAAGAAACTTATTCCAAACTGGGGATGCGACGAACCAGCTACGAAGTGATGGAGATCGATTGGTCAAATACTTAAATGAGAAGACAGCTTTCTCTGATTCATATCGATTAAGAAAAATGGCTCCCATCCTCAAATGTAGAAAGTAATTTCTTCGTTCTGCTGAGAGGGTAAGGTCTTTTTTTTCGTATATCGTTCACGCACCAGATTCGCATAATGAAAAGCGATTTGAGCGGCTAATCGAGCATTTTCTTTCACCAATGATTGGTTCGCAGCCAGCGTTTTGCCTTCGGTTAACTCAGCAATTTGCTTGAGCAAGAAGGGGGTACGGGCCGCCCCAGAGATTTTCTTTTGTTCAGCGAGATTCTCTGCTTCTTGAAGCGCACTCTCATATTCCTTGCTCGAAAGGGCTAGTTCTTCGGCCACGGGTTGCACCACCAACATCCCTGTCGGGTGACCAAACTCAACATGACGATCCCAGATTAATGCCAATTCTTCCACACTGTCAGCGACCAGAGGGAGTTTAATCCCTGAGGAGCGAACGACAAAGGCAGGAAATTCGTCACAGCGGAAACCAATCACCGGCACCCCAAGGGATTCTAAAATTTCTAAAGTTCTCGGGAGGTCTAAAATACTTTTGGCACCGGCGCTCACCACTAACAATGGGGTTTGCATCAACGTATAAAGGTCTGTTGAAATATCCCAAACCGGCTCACGATGGGCACCCCCGATACCACCTGTAGCAAAAAAATGAAGCCCTGCTAAATAGCCCAAATGGATACTCGCACTGACGGTGGTACCGGCCGTTTTTCCTTTGGCCACCAAGTACCCAAGGTCCTTGCGAGAGGCTTTGAAGACTCCCGATTCTTTGGCTAAAAATTCGATCTGCGAGGCCGTAAGTCCGATCGTCGGGATTCCTTGCCATATCCCAATGGTGGCAGGGGTCACACCTTGTTCGCGAACGATTTTTTCGCAGTCTAAGGCCGTTTGCAGGTTACTCGGGTACGGTAAGCCATGGGAAATGATCGTGGATTCCAGTGCCACCACAGGACGATGCGTTTTGATCGCTTGAGCGGCTGTCTCACTCACATGCAGATTCATAGGTTTCACTCACATGCAGGTTCATACGTTTCGCTCACATGCAGGTACATACGTTTCACTCACATGCAGATTCACAGGCACATGGTTTCCAATTGGTGTTATTTGGCAAGGCTGTAGGCCACAATTTCGTTATCGTTCCTAACAAAAATGGTTTTGTTCGCAAAGGCAGGATGGGTCCAAACCACAGGGCGACCGGCAGCCATTTTGTTGGTCGGTTCAATCAGTTTCGCCCGATCGAGTTCTTTGAAGCCTTTTTCAGAGAGGTCCGCAATCACGAGTTCTCCCTTCTCGTTGAAGATGTAGTAAATCCGTTGGTTCGGAGTGAGAAAGGCATGCCCCCAGCGAACGGATTTCCCTGTGGTGGCCTCGTAACTTTGCCAGAGGCGTTTTCCGGTTTGCACTTCAAGCCCGCGTAACTCGCCATAGGAACAAATTCCATAAACGGTTTTGCCTTCGACAAAGGGAGTCGTCATGATCGAATGAAGGTCCACGGTTTCTTCGGGCATAACCGAGCGATCTCCCCCTTTACTAGTGCTTTTCCAAACGACCTCGGGGGTGTTGTCTTTGATTTTCAGTAACAGGGAGCCATTATAAAACGACGTGAGGAAAATTTGATCTTTTTCGACCAGTCTCGGGGTCGGTGCGGTGAGTGAGGATTTGATCTCCCAGCGGTATTCCCATAATTTTTTGCCGGTATCGGGATCGAGACCATAAACCCCCTTGGGCATCCAAGCGATGAGTTGGGGTTTCCCTTGAATCTCAAGGATGGTGGGGGGACAATAACCGGGATCGCCTAAATTCAAGGCCCGCCAAATTTCTTTCCCCGTTTTCTTATCGAGTGCCATCACGGTTCGACCTTCGGAGCCTCCAGCATAAACAATCAATTTATCCCCATAAACTAACGGGTGATTGGAAAAGCCCCAGAAAGGCAACGTGGCTTCGTAATCTTTCAGAAAATCGACCGTCCAAATGGGTTTACCGGTTTGAACATTGAGGGCAGCGAGATGCCCCATAGCAC
>CAZFDX010000105.1:0-3687 GCA_964518325.1 uncultured Alcaligenaceae bacterium
TGCATGGTGTGTATTCTTCATCGGAATCAATTCCCATTGAAAACCGTACCTCTTAGCCAATTCGATCACCCCATCAGCATTATCGTATGTCATGAGACAGGGGGAAATAGCCCTAGAAGCGAGGCTGAACAAACCATCATGATCTAATTCGTTATATTTATACAATCTCGTACCAGCTCGTTTTCCTGCTGCTGTATATGGGGGATCAATAAAGAATGCGCAATTCGTTTTGTCTAGGTTTGCCGCGAGAACTTCAAGCCCGTCGCCTTCTACAAAAGTAAAGCGATCTCTCATGTAATAAATTGCTCGAATTCGCTCTGCCAGCGTATTGGGATACCACCGAGATTTGATGCCTTTTCCGTTCTCACCAAATCGTACCATACTGCTGCCGTGAGCGAGTATTCCCCCGTGATGTGTTCGATTTTTCAGAATAGTCTTAAATGCTAATCGCTTTGTACTTCGTGTAGTCGAACTAAGAATGTCTCGTGCGTTCTCAACCGTCAGGTTAAAGTTTAGGATTTCATTTGCCAGCCAATTGGCATCCTTTGATAAAATCGTCTTCCAAACGGCCGCCACCTCTTCATCTCGTTCTACAAGAGTAACGTGTTTTGCTAACCCTTCAAATCCTGCCGTAAGCCCGACGATTCCCCCGCCTGCAAAGATTTCATACAGCATGCCGGGCGCACTATCCCTACGGCCTAGCCATTTGCGTATTTGTGGAATCAGCCACGTCTTTCCCCCCGGGTAGCGAAAGGGAGATAACTTGGGGACAGACCCGACATTTACGATCTTTCGGTGTGTCATAAGATTTGGTCTAAGGTTGGTGCATCAGGGGGGCTGTTAAGTTTTTCGTCTAGTTTCTCTTGCAACTTTCCTATGAAATCAACTACATCTCCCGCTTCGGATACGGTAATCCTCTGAAGGGCCGTATCGAATCGTGTGTATATGACGTTATGCCGTACCAGTTTGTATACGTTGTCTGTGGTGTTATGTTGAAGGTCATAAATTAGCCAAGCTATTTCCGCTTGTTCTACCGATACTGGTTCCATTGTTGGCAAAGTATCAAAAAAGCCCTTGTTCAAAGCAACGGCGATTTTTTTGTTCCATTTATTGAGAATGCCACCTTTAAATAACAGTTGCGGGGCTAATCGTTTTCGAGAGGAAGATAAGTAATCTGGATTTGGATAATTTCGCTCTCTGCTCCAATCCATCTCAGCATGGGCCTCGGGGTCTTGCATGTACAAACTAAACGGATTCCTGATATTTCCTGAAATGTATACTGCTTGAATTTCTAGCGCCCCAAAATCATGCACTATGCCCCTATCATCGTAAGCTACTAAAACAACGTCGATGTTGCCTGCCGATTCGCCATGCCTATCGTTAAGCCGCACTTCTGTCAGAGAAGTCCAATTAGTTGTCGGTGGAAAAAAGAACTTTGCAGCATCCTCAGCAATGAGCCAATTTTGTCGAAATCGAATGGGGCAAGTGATAACAAGATCGTTACCATGAAATACGGTGCAAACCCCTAGCGGATCATTTGCCTTATCCTTTGTGCAATTCGGTACTTTGTTGCCGAACGGACACAGCCGAAGCGATCGATGCCGTTTTGCTTCGTCGGATTGGTTCGTCGTCGGAAATCCGAAGACTTCTGCTAGTGGATGCTTTGTCATTTTTTTTCTGCACGTCTTTTTCGGGGAAGTAAAAGTAGTCTACCAAATGTTTCCTTACCCGCCGATGTTCGTTGATTTCTAACGAAATGGCCTTCACTACAACTTTACTATCCGAAAATCTTTCGCTAAACCTTGTCCCAAACCCCGTATAGTTTGCCCACTTGATCCGAGTTATAGACCGATTCACTTGGGGGGGCTTACGGCAATGCTATCGGGGAATTTCTCGTGTGCGCAAACGAGATCAATTCACTCGGGGTTGCTCTTATTCCGGTGGGCGATCCCTTTAGAAATCGGTTGAAAAACACGAGAACAGGAACCTTTTTTAATGACTGGTTTTCGAGATTTCTCGATATTGTTGGATAATGATTGCGATCGCTTGTTCTTTGTTCAGATGTGTGGTATCTAACGGGGTGACCCCTTCGGGGATTTTTAAGGCGCCGTATTTTCGTTTCGCGTCTCGTTCATCGCGGATGCGTAATTCTTCGATGATCTGAGCTTCGTTCCAGCCCGGAAAACGATCGCGACCCCGTATCACGCGCGATTCGTAACTGGCGGTGAGAAACACCTTCAATTGGGCGTGCGGAAACACCACCGTACCTTGATCGCGCCCTTCGGTCACTAATTTTCGTCCTTCGGCATACCGTCGTTGCAGGCCAATCAAATAAGCGCGAATATGAGGATGTTCCCCCACGAGACTGGCCTGCTGTGAATAGTTCTTCAACTGGTCGGAAACATCCTCGGAATCGATGCGGACTTGTCCCCCCGGTTCGTGCAATTGGATGGCCGCTAGGCAAGCCATGCCCCGATCGAAATCATTGTAAGCAATTTTCTCACGTTCAAATAATAATGCCACTGCTCGATACATCGCTCCGGTGTTCAGGTGATCGAAACCCAGTTCGCGTGCTACTCCCTCGGCCACGGAGGATTTTCCGGTACAGGCAGGGCCATCAATTGTAATCAACATATCGTTTTTAGCTCATTAATTTTGAAGCACCTGAATTAATTTACGATTCCAAATCGTGGTGACTACAAACCCCATGAGGAACAACAACAAAGGAATCGTCAACAACGTTCCCAAGAGCAGATTTCGCCCACGAGATCGGCTCCGTTGGGAGAAGCGGACCGCGAGCAGTGCCGAGGCCAAGCCGATGCCCCCCGTGAGTAACAATACCAAACGGGAATGTTGCAGCCCCCACCAAGAAAAACGCAACAAGGCAGCAGAAAAGGGGTCCACCTTGACTTTCCACGTTTGAAACAGGGTATGAAATCGGGGCAGAATGAGAAAGTATTGCACTGCCACCAACAGCCAAGGAAAACCACAATACAAGCCCCAGCGGGCAGGCTTGAGACTCGATTTTGGTTCGTTTGGTGGGGTCATACCATTCCGACTGATAACTTGTGGCGAATAGTAATATGGTAGCGATTTTAACGATTTTCCAAGTTAGATGTGCTGGGCTTGCGTTACCGGCAAAGTCTTCCGAGTCCTTTCAAAATTCGCATTTTATCCAAACTCACATTTGAGAATGCAAGGCACATTATCCACAGGTTCTCTGCAAAAGGTTTGCAGAACCATCACCTATTCACCGTTTGAGACGGGGAGAAGAAATGAGAGGGATTTTTTATTGGCCTTGTGCCTTTCTCCTATTGGCAGGAGGAACAGAAGTCTGGGCGGGGCAGTTTTGCGGAGCGACTGCCTACTCAGGGACGGTGATTAGCTCCGACCAGTGTGTGATGCCATCGGTGAGCTATCGGGTTCGTTATCAACCCACTTACGAGACTCACACACGGGTTGCCTATCGGCCAGTCTATCGGACCGTTACGGAGCAGCAGGCCTACACGGCTTACCGCACGGTTTATGAGCAACACGTTCGGGAACATCGTTACACCGTGAATCGGCCTGTGGTCGAGTATTTTGATGTTCCTCAAACTTACACCACCTATCGACCGGTGTACGAACAGCATGTGAAAGAAGTGCCCTACACGGTGCATCGTCCGGTGGTGCAAGAATATCAAGTGG
>CAZFDX010000106.1:0-3654 GCA_964518325.1 uncultured Alcaligenaceae bacterium
TGTCAGCCATGGCCCGCCCTCGTCGGGATTATTTTCGGTTACCTAGCGATCGCACATGCCACGCCGAAACAGAAAATAGAAATCGACGGAAAGCATCGCCAAAATCGAAACGGCCACCAACGGCCACATCCACCATTCCTCAATCAATTGCCGCATGGTGAGATGGGCCTGTGGCCAAATCACTCGGGAACAAATCGCTTGGATCAACAACATAAGCAAAGCAATCAATGCGGGCCGTAGCGTCGCCCAAGTGCAAAACATAATGCCATGTGATTTTATTTGCTTCAGAACGCGGGGCCAACGACCGGGCGCACTGGCCACCAATCGGCCAATATCATGGTACTGACTCAATCTTCGCAGAGTGCTTGCGATGAATTGAATCATGAGATAAAAAGTAAAAACTCGAATTAAATTGTATTCCAAGGTTCTTTATTCTAATTGAGATTGGAAACACTATCTTATTATAAACTCGGAAAAAGGTTATCGGCCAATTCGGTCAAATCCAAAAATCCCATCCCAAAAGTTTCTCGTCGGCACAATGACCCGATCCCCTGGTTTGATTTGATAATTCGTATTTAGCAAGCCGAGTTGGGTAATGCCCAAATAATCGACCCGCAACACTTCTCCGGGGCCATCCCCTTTAGGACGAACGAGAACAATTTCCCGAAAAGAAGAACGATCGGTCAACCCACCCGCGGCGATAATCGCATCCAGAACAGTTTCGTAGCCTGCGAGGTTGAATCGTCCGGGGGTAGTGACCTCTCCTAACACATAGTAGGCCTTCGATTGACGATTTCCCAAACGGACATCAATGGCACCAATTTTAGGTGGAGGAAGCTCTTTCTTCGTTAACCCCTTTTCATTCATTTCTTTTTGCCATTCGTCCATTTCCTGATCCGTGATTAACTTCGTAATTTCGTTCTCAATGGTATCTAAGGTTTTTCCTGCAACACGCCAACGACCGTACTTGGAAAGATCAACGGTGCCATCGGGTAGCACGGGTTGATCCGTCGATAAGCGAACGCGAGAATCCAAATCGACCGGAGTGATAATGAGCGAATCCCCTGGTTCGACAACATAATCGCCAGTGGTCGTTTTGTTGAACTCACGAGGAGCATCCACAGGCGGACCTAACGAAGCAGCAAACGAGGCATCGGTTAAGGGATAACGAGTCGGGAAAAAAGGGACATTACCCGTCACGCTACAACCTGATAGGATCGTAGGGAGTAGGCCGATCACAGCGAGTACAGGTCGAATGGACATAAATTTCACACATCTCGGGCAACTCTAGATCATCCTAAATATCGACAAAATCGGCAAAGTCCTTAAAGAGATTTCTTCACATAAGAAATTCGTCTCAAGGTTTCAGAAATCGAGTCGAGAAAATGAACTCATTGAAGGAATTGAGATAAGTTGTGAATTCAGGGAGGTTAGAGAAAATCAACCCAAGATGATTATTTCAGGATCGTATAACAATTGGCAAACTTCAACCCCAAGTCATTATTTCAGGATCGTATAATAATCGGCATCTTTCAAACGAACGGAGAACGTAACGATATTTCCTTCT
The DNA here is from genome assembly GCA_964518325.1 of uncultured Alcaligenaceae bacterium. GTDB lineage: Bacteria > Planctomycetota > Planctomycetia > Gemmatales > Gemmataceae > SKW135. The sequence goes on from CAZFDX010000106.1 coordinate 1,568, forward strand.
TGTTTGAAGGGAATGGCTTTTTGAGTGGAGACACATCGAATTTCTTTGGGGTTAAAATCAAGGCTCAAATTGACAGTGGTTTCGACGGGTTGATTCGTCCAATTCACAAGGGTCAGAACGGTGCCGTTGGTGTTGTCCATCACAATGCTTTCGACACCATTCACACCACAAGAAGCCGCTTTGGGTAATTTCTTGGCATTCACCCCCAAGAGGACCAATTCCGTAGCAGTAGCATCGAAATCGGTGGGATTGTAAACCATTTTTTGCCCTCCGCGTGCCCAAGGGGTAATCCGCAAGCCCGATTTCATCCAGTTATTGCCTGGGGTTGTTCCCACGCAGATGATTTGCCCTTGCCCCAATTTCCGACGGGTTACTGCCCCCCCCCTTGCTTCGGATCGCCTTTCCATTTTGCCAATACTTCGGTATCTGTGCCTGCTAATATGTCTAAATTCTGTTTCAGCAAAAAGGCAGGTAATTCTTTGCCATTGAAATCGAATTTCCCAAATTCCGGTAACATTGGAAGTTCAAGAAGGGTTCGTACCACCGCAACTTGAAAATCCATTTGATTATTTCCTTTGGGATTTAATCCTAAAAAGCTAATGATTTTGGCATCATATTCATTGAATTGGTTTTTCAGACCGCAACCGGCACAGGTGTAGAAAATGCCGCCCGCTTTGACCCACTCTTCGAGTTTGGGAACAATCCGATTATCCATCCATTCGCCGGCAAAGTAAACCACTTCGTAATTTTTGAGTGAATTCAATTCCACAATATCATCTTCTGTAATCAGGTCCACATCGTATTGAGCATTTTTCAAAGCCAAGTAGAGCATTTGTTGCTCTTTACGGCAGACGATTTGGTTTAATTCTTTGGGGGCGTTTTTGCATTGTTTCCCAAAATAATCGAGGTTTTTGGCAACCATTTTATTCGATTCGTGAATATCGGTTGCTTTGCTTAAGACAAGGGCCACTTTCGCAGGTCGGACTTTTCCACCACTAAGAATTTTCTCGGCCTCGGCTGTTTCAAAAATACAATCATGGATTGCTTTGAACATATCTTTGTATCCCCAAGCCACATAGTTTTCCGTGAATCTCTCGGCAGGGGCTACCCAAAAATTATCAATATGATTGGCACCATTACCACAGGCTAACAGGGTGTTTCTCCGGAAGTATTCAGGAAGCTGACCGGGCGAGTGAGGCATCACATAAAAATGAATGGGGGTATTATGATATTTCACGGCGCAACGAATTTGAGCAAATTGGAATGAAATAATTTGCGGCACCTCGGGAACAGAAAAAATATAATCCTCTGCCCAGAATAAACTCATACCTTTGTGTTTGAAAATATCCACCCATTGAGCAACAGGGCCATAATATAATGCTAAATGGTGTGGGGAATAATTCGCACCTGTTAACACATCTTTATTAATTTCAGCACGCGCTAATTCTGTTAACTGTCGGAAATCAGCAAAGCGACGTTCTTCGTTATAAAGTGTGGAATACCAAACTAATCGGCTATCTCCTTTGGCAGTGAGTTTCGCAGTGCTAATATCTTGTCCCAACATTTCGCGAGTGACATTTTTTTCTTGTAACCATTTACGGAAACCTTCGTTATTTTTTTCATCATTAAAGTTGATTTGACCGAGGGGGATTTCATCTCCAAAACTGAGAACGCGGAATTTCTCTTTATTTTTGAGACTTTTGGCTAAATTTTTGATGGCTTCGGGACCACTCGCGTGAGCAAACAGCCCGTCACGGGTCACATGGGGATATTTATCGGGAAGCAACGTGTTATAGCCAAGGCTATGTTTTAACTCCATGACCCAATCTTCGGTCCCGCTAAATGCCCCATAGAATAAGGTCTTTTCGGGCTTTTTGCCCCCGTTTGCTTTGGTCCATTTTGCTGATTCGGCAATCAATTCTTGTGCATATTCTTTTGATGCTCGAACTTTCGATTTCGGATTCCAACAAATATCAATCGGAACAACCACCGTTTCACCCGAGGCTATTTCTGTCTCACCGACAATTTTTTTTCCTTCGGCATCCAGTGAGACTTGAACCACAAATTTCGTGTTAGGAGCCAACGAT
>CAZFDX010000107.1:0-5312 GCA_964518325.1 uncultured Alcaligenaceae bacterium
CTCAAGAAGAATGGGATCAGAAAAAACTTCTTCAACTCAAGGATGAAATCATTAAGCCTAGAGAAAGTATTCATTACTACGATATTACAATTCATTCAAATTCATTAAACAATCGTGAAGAAAAATATTCTAATTTAATAAAGATAAGAAAAGAAGGCGATAAAATCTATAGTGAAATAAATCACGATTTCCAAAATACAAGAATTATTTCAATACAAAATGGCGATTATCAGGGCTATAAATTCAAATATGACTTTATAGCAGGACTAGATGTGAGTGTTGGAGGATTCAAGAAAGGAGAATTTACTAAAAATGATTATTTTGAATACCCTATTGAATCACTTGGGTTGCTTCCATGGGATCGTCTCAACTCATTATATAATCAATCACACCTTGATGAATTTTATACGAGAATGTTTAGTGCAAGTCCCAAAATTACGCGAGAAAAACTTGGTGAGACAGATTGTCTCGTATTAAGTACACAACAAAAAATTTATCCAGAAAATGAATCCTTATATAAGGTATGGATCAGCTTAGAGCAAGGTCCTAGTGTCCTACAAATCCAAGAACAATTTGGAAAGAAGACTTATATTAGAAAGAATCGAATTGAAAAACACATACCTTCAGGAATTTGGTTTCCGATTTCAAGTGAATATACTTATTCTGAAAATGGAAATTTAGTTGAAACAGAAAAAGTAGATTTAATTATTCATTCTCTCAATCAGCGAATCGATCCCTCCCTTTTTACGATTGCTGGCATAGGGCTTCCTGAAAGAACTCAAATTTTAAATGATCCTACAGCAAAGGGTCATACATTAGTTGTGGATCGGAATCGTAATATAACTAAAATGGCACCAATTCCATTGGATTTTAAGCCAGCACTGCCGGAGCCGAAGGAACCCTCGAAGTGGTGGGGTCGAGTTGCCGTTGCCGCAGGGATTCTAACGCTCATCTTCGGTTTTTTATATCTTAAACAGAGACGAATTATATCGAGGGTGAAATCGGAGTAATTTTTATGAAACGCTATGCTTTCACCTTAATCGAACTACTTGTTGTCATTGCCATGATAGCGAGTCTCATCGGTTTACTGCTCTCGGCCGTTCAAAAAGTTCGTTCGGTCGCGAACAAAATTTCCTGTCAATCGCATATGCGGCAATTGGCCCTTGCGATGAATACTCGTCTGATCGATTTCGATGCGTTCCCGAATGGTGCGGTGCCTCGAGGTCAAGCCCCGCATCACACCGGTTGGCCTATTCAAATTCTGGCATACATCGATCAAGAGAATATCGCTGCACAAGTTCAAGAAAATCATGCGATCAACCCGTATCCGTTTGATTGGCAACATCATCGCACGTTTGGGATCAAAATTCCTTTATTTGTTTGTCCGTCGGACCCGCGTGCCCAAGACCCCAATCAGTCGCGACTCGCTGGAAGCCGAGAGAACTATGCGAAAGGTTTCCTTTCGTATCCCGGAAGTTTAGGGGTGAACCGTTATACGCAAGATGGAATGCTGTTTCATAATTCGGCTGTGCGGTATGCCGATATTATTGATGGTTCCTCAAACACGATATTGCTCGGAGAAAGGCCGGTCAGTCCCGATTTTCGCTTGAGTTGGTGGTATGCCGGTGTGGGTGACAATGGTACCGGTGTGGTGGAATTTATTCTCGGCGTTCAAGAAATCAAACCCCCGTTGACTTACAATGACTGCCTACGGGGTGTGTATGAATTTCGCAATCATCGGCCGGATGACCCTTGTGCCGTTTGGAATTACTGGAGCTATCACGATGGTGGCGCTTCGTTTGCCTTTGCCGATGGAAGCGTTCGCTTCTTCCGCTACCAAGCCCGATCGATCCTTCCTGCTTTAGCAACCCGTGCCGGTGGCGAGGTTGTCGATTCAACCGATTGATTCCTTTTTGACCACTCCTGCACACGTCAAATGAGCCGATTTGTGAGAATCTCCTTCTTAAACACCTAAGAAATCATCTTCCAATCGTAACAGATTATGTGAACATTTTCGTTGTAGTCCATCAGCCTTCCCCATCACTATTCGATATGTGCCCCTGAAAAAGGGTTGATCTGTTTGCGATTGGTATTTGGCTTGCCAGTTGAGTGAACGGAGAAACTAACGATTGAGTTGCGAGTTTGCCAATTGAAGGAAGAATCTTTGTTGAGGATGTGTTAAAAGGGGGATTCTTTGGAAAAAAAATCCAAGAGAAATGCCGAAAACCGATGCGGTCTTGATGAAATAACTACTTACCCCTAGACGACGTTGCGTAAGGTTATACTCTCTCTATTCGGAGCAGTGCGTTTGGCAGAAAAGATTTGTTATGTCAAGTGCAGAGATACGGTTTGAACGGATGGAGGGTCTGTTTGTATGAAGCGTCCGGATTCGGCAAGTATTGATGTCGATGCTCTTAACCATCGTATCCGCGGCCTAGCGGTCGCCTCCTTTGGTATCGGGCTATTTTCCCTCTTCACCTTCTGGTGGTTTCCCTTCGGTCTTTGTTTAGGTCTTCTTGCCACCGCCATTGGTTCAACCGCAATTGCCCTTGGTGTGCGAACCGTCGAAAAAGGCTTGTACTTCGCAGCAGGCGGAATCCTGTTAGCGAATGCGGCGATTGGCCATGCGTTGTTGGCTGGAAAATTGACCTTCCTGTTTTTCATCGGGAACTAACCTAGACCAACCCAACAGGAACTGAATCATATGCAATTATTTCATCCGAGTTTTAATTCCATTGCCCGGCTGTTGGTTTTTGCCCTGCCGCTGTCTGGTGCGGGTACGGGCGTGGGCTTGGCGATTGTTTATCGTTCGGGCTATATCACAGGGCAAGGGGAAGTGATCGATCAACCGGTTCCCTTCTCGCACTTGCACCACGTTTCTCAGCTCGGGATCGATTGCCGGTTCTGCCATACAGGGGTAGAAACCTCTTCGTTCGCGGGTGTGCCCCCAACGAAAACTTGTATGCAGTGCCATCAACAAATGTGGGTGGGGTCCGAAATGCTCAACCCCATTCGAGAAAGTTATCGGGCGAACAAACCGATTAAGTGGGAACGTGTGAATAATGCCCCCGATTATGTTTATTTCAATCACTCGATTCACATTGGTAAGGGGGTAGGCTGCGTCAGTTGCCATGGCCAACTCGACAAAATGCCGCTGACGTTCCAATCGAAATCGTTGCTCATGGAATGGTGCTTGGATTGCCACCGCGCTCCGGAAAAACATCTGCGTCCGCTCGACAAAGTGACCAGCATGGTTTGGAAGGCTTCGGATGTGGTGAATGCTGAGACCGGCAAACCTTACACTCAAGAAGAACTAGGTGCCAAACTCAAAAAAGAACACAACGTCCGTGACTCGAAAGTGATTACCAGTTGTTCGATGTGTCACCGCTAATGGCCCCAAAAGACGCGAACCGAGGAAGTTGAATGTCTGCGAAGATAGATCCCAATTCGACCAAGACTCCCGAAGAAACGAAACTTTGGCGTGGTCTCGATGAGTTCACGAATGATCCGGCCTTTCAAGAGATGCTCCACCGAGAATTTCCTGACGATGCCACCTCGTGGACCGATCCGGTGACCCGTCGGCAAATGCTGGCCCTCTCAGGGGCTTCTTTAGCATTAGCCGGCGTGGGCTGCTCTCCAAGGCCGGCCAGTCGTGAAAAAATTGTCACCTATGTGAATCAACCGGTTGGCATGACGCCCGGTCTGCCGTTGTTCTTTGCCTCGGGATTCACCTTGGGCGGAATCACCTCGGGCGTGATCGTCAAGAGCCGTGAAGGCCGACCCGTGAAGATCGAAGGTAACCCCGATCATCCCAGCGCTGCCAATCCCACTCCCACTTGGTCGATTGCCAAAGGTCATGCCGGCACCGATGCCTACACGCAAGCCTCGTTGCTGGATATGTACGATCCGGACCGCTCGCAAAATGTCCTTTGGAAAGGAAATCCCCGCACTTGGGATGAAGCCGTTTTAGCGATCCGCAACCAATGGGATCAGTTCAAGAAGGATGGCGGAAAAGGTGTGGTTTTCCTCACGGAAACCGTCAACTCGCCGAGTTATGCCAGTCTGTTGAATGAGGTCAAAAAAGTTCTGCCGAACTCGCGATGGGTCAGCTACGAAGTGATCAATCGGGATCATGTTCGAGAAGGGACCAAACTCGCGTTTGGTGAATACCTGAACCCAGTTTATGATTTCACCAAGGCCGATCGAGTTCTCTCGTTGGAATCGAACTTCACCGAAACTCCTGCGGTGCCGCGATATGCCCTCGACTTTGCTGCCAAACGCCGGTTCCGACCCGATGCAGTTGATGGGCTGAAAAAAGGGCAAAAACCTTCGGCAGAGCAACTGCAAGCTCAATTAGCTCGATTATATGTGATCGAATCGATGCCTACCGCAACCGGTATGGTGGCCGATCACCGCTTGGCCGTGAAATCCACCTTGATTGAATCGTTCGCACGAGCCATTGCCAAAGAATTGGGGATTGCCGTTCTCGCAGGGGATGCTTCCATCAGCAAGCACGATGCTTGGATTAAAGCGTGTGCCAAAGACCTGATGGAGAACAAAGGAAAAAGCCTCGTGATTGCAGGCGATCACCTTCCCCCCGCAGTTCATGCCATCGTTCATGCCATCAATCAGAAACTTGAAGCGATTGGCAAAACGGTCAACTACACCGCTCCGCTGGAATATGGCGATCTCACGAAGACGGGGCTGACCCAATTCGCCGAACTCGTGAAGGATATGAAGGCCGGCTCGGTCAAAGCCCTGTTCATTCTCGGGGGCAACCCTGCTTGGTCTTCGCCGGTGGACCTCGATTTCAAAGGGGCCTTCGAGGCCGCCAAGAAGAACAAAGATTTCTTCTCGGTCCACATGGGGCAATATCTGGATGAAACCGGTATCCTGACCGAATGGCACATTCCCACGGCCCACTACCTCGAAACGTGGTCCGATGGTCGGGCCTATGATGGTACCGTGAGCGTTCATCAACCGTTGATTGCTCCGCTGTATGCAGGTAAAACCCCCGTGGAGTTGCTGGCCCAACTTCTGGGGAAAGAACTGACCCATCCTCGCGATGTGGTCCGCGAATACTGGCTGAAGAATTGGCCCACAAAAACACCAGAAGATACCGAATTTGCATGGGCGAAAGTGGTTCAAGATGGAGTGATCGCCGGTACGGCCTTGCCCGCCAAGAATCCGCAAGCCCCTGCTAATGTGGCCGCAATTCCGGTCACCAAAGTCACCAGCGGTTTCGAGATTAATTTCCGAGCCGACTCCACCTTGTATGATGGCCGCTTTGCCAACAATGGCTGGTTGCAAGA
>CAZFDX010000108.1:0-3342 GCA_964518325.1 uncultured Alcaligenaceae bacterium
CCCTTCGGTAAGTAGCTCTTGTAGAGTTTATAGAAGACATACGGCCTTTTGGTGAGCTGCCCAAATTCCCCATCGGGTCCAAGCACTTTGGCCGACATGGCAATCAGTGCATCGCGAAGTTCTTTGGGGAACGAGGGAAGCGGGAGTCCCGAAACCACATGGTCGGCTTTTTCGATTCCCCGTTCGGCAAGGATTTGGTCCAGTTTGCAGGCATCGCCTTCAACGATGTCGGCGGTGGGGAATTTTTGGCGAAGGACTTTACAGAAATCGGGATCGAGTTCCACAATCACTAACTTGGTGTGGGGTTTAGCTCGTTTGACGATTTCTTTGGTAATGGGGCCGGTTCCTGCACCGAGTTCCACCACACATTTCACGTTATCCCAGTCGATGCCTCGGAGGATCGACCGCGAGAGAAACCGGCTGCTGGGCGAGAAGGAGGCAATGGTGGTTCCGTGTTTGAGGAACTTACGGACCATTAACCACCATTCAGGACCTTTGACGGCTTTTTTGGGTTTTGTTACCGGTGAGATCGAGGGTTTATTGATCGCGGAAGATGGATTCATGTCGATTGAACTCGTGTCGCTCGGGGTTTTTTGAGTAATAGTTTTAGGCGAGAAAGTTTTGGGCTTGCTGGTTTTGTGGACAGTAAAAACTTGACCACAATTCGATTTATCCACCATGATTTTTCAATCATAGGGGCATGACCACATTTCGGAATCATCAGGCCCCAACCAATGGGTAATTCCTTGGCGGCCTCCATTCCTTCATGCGGATTGACAATCTTATCAAATTCGCAACAGACAAGAAGGGTCGGTGTTTTCAGGTCTTTTAATCGATTACGGACCACCACATCGTTGGTGCCCTTGACCGTTTTGATTAGCCCCATTTTCCATTTTCTACTTTGGAAAACCCGTTGGTAGTAACGCAACAGATTGGCTTCGGCAATTTCGGGCCGGTAGAATACGGACCGCACAATCGCATACGGATCGTTCCCTTTGACCCCTTCCATAATGGGCAGCTGCTCAACATCCCCCATACCGGAAGGACAAAGCAAGATCAATCGCCCCATGAGTTCGGGGTAACGGGCTGCGAATTCCACCGCAATCTTCCCACCCAGCGAACTGGCCACAATGTGGTAGGGGGGAGTTTGGATAAATTGGGTAACGTAAGTATGCAATTGGTTCACGAGGAAATCCATGCTGATGGGTTCCCCGTTTTTGATCCGTTGCTGGAACGCATCCCCTTCGTAGGGCATGATGTTGGGGGTATGGACGGAGAAATACCGATCCCAATACCGTAGATTTTTGAACCAAGTTTCTGGTTGCTCTGCTAAACCATTGATTAGCACCAGAACGGGTTTGCGTCGATATTTTTTCGGCCTGAGGCCGAGAAGTAGTCGTCTAAGTTTGGCCATTGTGTTCACTCCGGGAAAAAAACCCAGAACGAGTTTTGGCTAGTTTAGGTTGTTTTTAACAGAAGAAGAATCGATTCCGTTCAAATTCTGTTGAACCTGTTTCGCACTCCTCAGTTCCATGAGGAAAAAATTACCCAATTTCACGATTTTGGGCTATCGAAGATAAAGTCTATCGATTTTTCTAGTCTTGTGACCAGTCCTGACCAAGAAGATTGGAGAAAGAATTCTCTTTAACCCGATAATTCAGAGGATGAGCACTCATCTTGGGTATTTTTTGTCTTGAGGATGGGCCTTATGAAAGGGGAAGCAGTCATTCGGCGTACCTCCCTCGGCTTGGTCGGGTTAATGCTATTTCATTCGACCGGATGCCTCAGTGGGCCGGCCAAGCCCCTGAATCCATCGAATGTTCCGGCCGCCTGTTTGGGAAGCCCGACCCAAGCTGTCCCTACCGAATTGGATATGATCAATTTGCCACCTTATGTCATTGGTCAATCCGATGTCTTGATTATTGAGGCGTATACCGAACCGAAAAACGATGGCCAAGACCCCGTTCGACTCGGGGTTCAACCGATCTCGGGGCAACACTTGGTTCGGCCCGATGGGACTGTGAACCTCGGGGTCTGGGGATTGGTTCCCGTAAATGGACTAACCACCACCCAAGCTCAAGAGGTCATTAAAAAACACCTGATTGAACGAGCCAAAACCGACCCCATTTTGAAAAAATATATTGTGGTCAACGATCCTGAAAAGTTGATTGTTGTGGTTGATGTGGCCGTTTATAATAGCCGTGCTTATTACGTCATCACCGATGGGGCCGGCTTTGGGGAACAAATTTATCGGTTCCCTTATCAGGGTTATGAAACCGTCATTGATGCCTTGGCCAACATCGGGGGATTACCCCAAGTCGGCTCGAAAAAAGATATGTGGATCGCCAGACGATCGCCCCATCCGAACATGCCGGACCAAATTCTCCCGATTGATTATGTCGCGCTGACTCAACATGGGGCCACCAACACGGGCTACCAAATTTTTCCGGGAGATCGCCTATATGTGAGGGCCGATACGAGCTTCCGCGTCGATGGCTTTTTGCAAAAGATGTTGACACCCATCGAACGTCTGTTGGGCCTCGGCTTATTGGGGGGTTCTGCTTATAACCAGATTTCGGGTCGGGGTTTGGCCGGTAATAATAACCTGCGTTGATTCCTCCACCCTGCAAAAGTTTCAGCAAGCAAAGGGATAACGAAGAGAGTTTCAATAACCAGCGTGTTCACCAAGCACAATGTCCACACGGAGAGAATGCGATGCAGCGAATTTTGATAGCGATTTTCCTCATGGGGCTTCCGGCGAGTGCTTGGACACAAGTGACGGGGCCAAACAACCCGTCGGGGTATGCTCAAACGGGTAATCGCGGACCAGCACAACCGTTAAGCCCCTATTTGAATCTCCTCCGAGGGGGGAATCCTGCGGTGAACTATTTTTATGGGGTCCGCAACAATGGTTTCGCCGGTGGCTTCGGCTCGGGGGGAAATTTTTCGGGTAGTCCGTTCGGTCGATTTGTGCCGGTTCCGGATACCCTTTCTGAACTGCCGGAAGATAATCGGGACCCTTTGAAACTCGGACCGACCGGACACCCCACGGCATTTGGGAATACCTTGGGATATTTTGGTGTGACTTCGGGGCAAATTTTTGCACGCGGGGCGCAACGACAACCATCGGCCCAACCGCGACAGGGCTTTCAACCGGCAGCAACCCCACGACGATAGTTTTTTTGAGAATCTTTTGACTTTCGGCAAGGACGTCGATTTCTATGAAACCAAGCCATTCACCACGCCGACGCCTTTGGAAATGGGTGAGTATCTGTGTGTTGGGAGCCTCTTATCCTTTCGGAAGTGTGGCTCAAGACCTAAATACACCGATCATTTATCCGG
>CAZFDX010000109.1:0-3914 GCA_964518325.1 uncultured Alcaligenaceae bacterium
GATATTGAGTTCGATCGATCTTATTTGTTATTTATCGAACCGACCACAGAATTAACGATAGCAGTATTGATATTATTAACAATATAGGGAGTAAATCATGAACTCATTAGTTTATCTTTTGTTACTTTGTTTGTTTAACCAAACAAACAAAAATGTTGAAATTGACGATGAGCAACTCATTAAAATTAAAAATGGGCTAATAAACAGAGTCAAAAGCATTGAAAAATATGACATGACAGTTAGCATCCACTTCAACCATCATTCTGATGAATGGACCATAGGGAATACGATTCGGATTTGTAAAGACAAAGAGAAACTTTTAGCAGACAAGACAATTACAAAGACTGGTATGAGAGAATTGTTTTGTCAAAATGGTGCTTTTACCGGATATACTTTGACATTTGTTGGATTTAATAGTGGTGATAATGCTCCAGCCAATTATGTCGAAGGAAATCATTTCGATTCTCATTGTTATGTACCGGCCCATATGATCGGGATTGGTTATGCCCAGTTAATTCCGAGTACAAGAGTCCCAAATGATGAAAATTACATCAATTTTATTCGTAACTTATTCCAGAAAGAGTTTATATCAGAAGCAAAGTTTGAAGAATTTGACGGTACCAAATGTCTTAAGTTGTCCACTCTCAAAAATGGTACCAAAAATACAGTTTGGATTGACATAAACCGAGGTCCTAATTTTCTTAAAGGTGAAATCGTAAATCCCGATAAATCAAGAATTTGGTTTGTCAATAGCTTGCAAAATCACAAAGGACATTGGTTTCCTAAAACAAGAGATTACTTTATCGAAGATAAGAATGGGAAATTAGATCAGTCCGAAAAAGTAAGCGTTGTGATACACTCATTAAATGAAGAGATTGATCCCAATAATTTTACTATAGAAAGTCTGAAACTTCCTCAAGGTACAAAAATCCTTAATAGCCCAGCAGCTAAATGTAATCTCGTTGTTAATGAACAAAATAAAACCGTCGCTATAGATACCTATGGCAAGCCCGAGCCGGAGCCGAAGGAACCCTCGAAGTGGTGGGGTCGAGTTGCCGTCACCGCTGGGATTCTCACGCTCATCTTCGGGTTCATTTATCTGAGACAACGTCGACTCAAGGCTAAATCAACCTAAGAGAAGGCCACGAAAATATAGAGGTGTCGCCCATACATCAACCCGAAGGAGCCGGTGATTCGCTTCCCGGTGTTGAGGCGAAATTAGCTATTTACAAGGAATAAACCAAATGCATTTCACACTTATAAAATTTGCAATGTTGACTATGCTTGGTTGTTTAGTCATTGTAGTATCTTACGAACGTAATTTCCTCTTTGCTGAACCAGAACAAGCAAAATGTCAAAACAAGAAACATGCTGTTGTTGTGTGTACTCCTAATAATGCCCCATTGTGTAAACTAGGATTAATTTCCGATGGAGTTCCAGATTTAGAAGGATGTTTTAAGCAGAAAGGTTCACTATTTGCAAAAGATCGGTTTCCAAGAAATCCGCCTGAGTATCAAATTCATCCATCAACGATTGGTTATAATCCTGATGGAACTATAGTCAACGCAGAATGCTATACAGTTTATAGTTGCACAATAATTGCCTATCCAGATGGAACCATAAGTTGCGAACCTGATATTTACTCGATAGGAACGACCTTTAGTGCTCCAGCAAGGCCCGGAACCAAATGCCCACCAGAATAAAACCCAAAATCATTCAACATAGAGGATAACCAAATGAGTGTAACTAAAATGCTATTCATCCGATTAACCTTGGCACTCTTAGTAATGGGTCTATTTTGCCCAGTCAAGGCCATGGAATGGGATCGAACCAAAATAGAGAACCTTAAAACGCAACTGAAAGAAAATCGACAAAAAATTAGATCGTACCAAGTAGAGATTGTCTCAATCTATCATGCAAACAAAACACAAAACGAGAATCGATTTCTATTATACAAGGATGGTTCTAAGAGATTAATTGAACATAACAATGTTGGCATGAACAAAAGAACCATTTATTGCTTTAATGGAACGGCTGATGGCTTTTTCTTTAAGTACACTTACAATCCCAAAGCGAACATCAATTTAGGTGAATATGATAAGATAAAAAATTTAGACAAGGAACCACGTTTTGATTTTGAAACAATTGGTCTAGAACTAGGCATGATGAATCCAGAACGTGGCAAGACCTATTCGGAAGCAATTGATGATTTATTCCAAAGTTATTCAGAAGGAGCACTGGTAGAAAAAGTTACATTAGGTAATAAAGAGTGTCTGCGACTGATTCCGAAAGTACCGATTCAAGGTCAAAAACTCTCAATTTATGTTGATCTAGAACTGGGTCCAAACATTCGCCAAATCGAGGCGGAAACAAAAGGTTTACAGGAGAAGCGAATCATCCAATATGAACAGCATTCTTCTGGTTTCTGGTATCCCAGTAAGATGGAATACGAAAAATCATTCGGTCAAAATAAATACACCGAATCTGTTGAGATTCATATCAAATCAATTAACACAGTTATTGATCCTAAATTATTTGAACCAACAGGGATGAATCTAGAAAAAGGAGGTTTGATCCTTAACAATCCCATTGATCCAAATAAACAATTAATTGTTTCAGATAATTCCCTTCTCGTTCCTCCCGATACCTATGGGAAACCTGAGCCGGAGCCGAAGGAACCCTCGAAGTGGTGGGGTCGAGTTGCCGTCACCGCTGGGATTCGCACGCTCATCTTCGGGTTCATTTATCTGAGACAACGTCGACTCAAGGCCAAATCGACCTAAAAGAGGTCAAAGATCGATTCTTGACTTCCACAATCAAGCGACAAACAACAAATGACCTCGCTCCTTTTTTTTGCATAATTCCCCTTTGAATCATGTAGTGCCTATTGCTTTTGCCAATGATTGGTCGAGTCGAGACCGAAGACCAACAAGGCCGATTCTCTCTTTCTCTTTAAGTCATGAAAACGGCTCGGAGATATTAGTAAATCCGATCGATTATTCCGAAGGGAGTTTGGTCAAAGTAACCTCATTGATGAACGGGGCTAAAAGTGGTTTTTCGGCGATCTCAAATATATCATGAAAGAAAGGCTGATTCGCAATAGAGATGATTGATTATGCCAGCACAAGTTCGATTGCTCCCGTTTGAAAGTGACGATGCCCCCACGAATATGGCTAAGGATGAAGCCTTATTGAAATCGACGTTAGAAAAAGGGGTTGCGAGTTTACGTTTTTATACTTGGTTGAGACCGACCCTGAGTTTAGGTTATTTCCAACAGCATATGGATCGGATTGCCAATAAACTGGCCACAGTCGATTGGGTGCGCAGACCGACTGGGGGAGCGGCCATTTTACATCATTATGAACTCACCTATTCGCTGTCGCTCCCTGCTGGAGAGCCTTGGCATAATTCCGAAAATTGGCTCTGCCGATTCCACCATCTGATATCGAATGCACTCGCCCCGTTGGGGTTTGAAGCTCAGCCCGTGCAATGTGGCCAAGAGGAAAAATTTGGTCCTTTTCTGTGTTTCTTGCATCATACCCCAGCTGATTTAAGGATCGGGCAACATAAAGTGGTAGGCAGTGCGCAACGGCGTCCTCACGGGGCGACCCTGCAACATGGCTCCATTCTCTTACGACGATCTGAATATACTCCTCAGCTCCTCGGTCTTGTGGACTTGGCGCAACGTCCTTTATCAATCACGCAAACCCGCGATGCCATTCTTGCTGAGTTCATACGGGAAACACAATGGATGGTCGAGCCGTCTGATTGGACAACAGAAGAGCAGAGCGAAATTCAACGCCTCATTGAAACCAAATACGCGACCACCGATTGGAACGAAAAACGATAATCTTTGCGAATATCATAGGGAATGATGGCTCTGGCTGGAAAGAATAGGTCGGTTGGCCTCCTGA
>CAZFDX010000110.1:0-16308 GCA_964518325.1 uncultured Alcaligenaceae bacterium
CAACCCCGCCAGTGCATCTTTGGCATGACTGGAATCACCTTGCATAATCGCACCGAGTGTGTCGTAACCCAAAATGCGATCACTTTGATCTTTGCTCGACAGTAACCCCAACACAAGATTGATCTGAGGTTTTGCAGAATTCCCAAAGGCTGCCAAAGTTTCAAACGCTGCTAATTTCTCGGGTTGAGATAGGTTCCGCTCCTTAATAAAAGATGCGATTTTCGGAAGAGAGTCGGGCGCGGCAGCGGGGCCAATTCGTTTGAGAATATCGAGTAAAGTACGTTTGGAAAATTCGGGATTATCGAACGCCTTGACAATATCTTTCACAACAGGGGCTGCCGCCGGCCCCATTTTCCCGAGGGCTTCCCCCGCTCGGGGGTCTCCCTTCAAGTAACGATCCGCCAACACAGCGATGGCCTCTTTGGCGGAAGAGCCGATCGCAATGATGGTTTCCACAGCATTAGCTTCCACATCGGGATTACCATCTTCCAGAAGTTCAATCACTTTCTTCAAACTCGCTTGGGCTGTTTTCCCAAATCGAGAAAGTATTCCTAACCCGACATATCGTGCCAAAGGTTGTGGTGATTCCAACAACCCGCTCACGAGTTCGACCCCTTTTTGAACATCCCCTTTAGTCCGAATGAGTGCGATCACTAATGCATCCAGAGCATATCCCGAAATTAGGGGCCGTTTCAAGTCGGCATCGATCGCCGCCAAAATATCCTCCCGAGCTTCATTTGCCTCGGCGCCGAGACCCGCTAATATCCCCGCTGCTTGATAGCGAACGAGGGGGTTCTCGTCCTTGAGTAGTGGACGTATTTCTTTGAGGACACCTTTGCCAATTTTGCGTAAGGCAGTCATTGGTCCGGTCTCGGGTCGATTTTGGCCCGGCTTGCGATTGGTTAGCATTTTCTCGAACGTATCCAAATCGGCACTTTTCAGCAGACGAATCAATTCTGGAATCGCAGACTCGGCCTCGATGCCCAGTGAACCAATGATCTCCGCCACTTGATTCACAAAAATCAAACCCTCCTCCGGTGCTTCTTTGAAGGGTTCGGTGTGCTTTAATGCAGAAATCAGAGTTGGGAGTTCGCTGGCTTTGATCTTCTGGCTCGAAAGATGTCGCACGGCACTTTGGCAAACGCCTGCATGAGAATGGGTGAGATATTTCAGCACACTTTTATTGGCATCGATCTTTGCTTGTTTTATCGTGAGATAGGCGGCTCCTCGAACGTCGGGGTCAAGGTCCGCGCAGGCATTGATGACATCCTCTTTGAGTTTCGCACTCGGTTCGCCCAGCATGGCCAAGGCAACCAGTGTGTGTTCACGAATATGAGGTTTTTCGTCCTTTAATCCACCTTTGAGAATTTCTGCAGCCTCATTCTGAAGCACTCCCTTGGCTTTATCACCCAGCCGGATCAGAATCAGCACCCCCGCTTGACGGGCCGATGTGGGACGTTCCATCATCGCGGAACCACTTGGCCCGCTTGAAGGATCACTCAGAAGCTCTTTAGCGAATGGGATCACATCGACCCCTTGTCGATCTAGGGCCAAACAGCCATCAACCGCTTTTGTTATGAATGTTGAATTGGTCGAGCGAGCTTCTTTGCGGATTGTCTCAAATGGGTTGCTGCTCTCAGTAGGCTTTGGGGAATCACTCACTTCAGGAGTGGGAGCCACGGCCCCTTTTTTGTTACAGCCTATCCCAATAATCAAAATGAGCAGAACGAGACCTCGACGCATGATATCCCCGCAAAAGCAAGCGATAATGCCACTTTAGGAGAAGAAGAAACGACTTGCAACATATCTCTGTAACCTGTTCCGGAGAATCCTTAGAATGAGCATATGACCGAACCATTAATTTTTATGATGGGAAAACACCCCGCTAAAATACCACTCGACTACCTCTACTGTCGAAACCATATGTGGTGTCAAGAACGGGGCCAAGGAATTTTTCGTTTTGGATTTAGCTCGTATGCCGTTCGTTTGATGCAGGATGTTTATTTCTTGGATTGGAATATCAACGAAGGCGATTCGATCCGCTACAAGCAGCAGATTGGGAATATCGAATCTTCCAAAGCAACCTCGGACCTTTTTGCGCCCTGTGCAGGGCAAATGGTTACGATCAATCAAGAATTGTTGAATGATCCCTCGAAAATTAACTCCGATACTTATCAGGCAGGGTGGTTGTTTGAGATGCGTTGTGAAGAAACAGGTTTCATGAATCCTCAACAATACATGGAATACTTAGCCACCAATTGGGAGAGTACCCAGCGGATTATCAAAGGCCAACTCTAATCCGAAAGGCAAAAGGCCCATCCTAATCCATCCGAAAGGATTGGGCTTCGGGTTGAGATTCCGACGAATTGCTCTTTTGGAAAGGCTTTATTCCTTGAGTGGCTCGCATTCATAGATGGCGACTTGAATTTTCTCCAGCGGGGCATCGGGAGGATAGGCATAAATCAATCGACCTTGTTGAATCAAAGATTTGGCCCAAGGATATAAGGGGGTTTTCGATTCCGGCTCCTTACCATTCGGTTCCCAAACGGCATATTGCTTCGGTCCCACCCGAGGATTCACCATCGGCGGCATTTCCAAAGTTCGTCCCGAATAGAAGCCCACCCAGCCATAAGGATCAACCAGCCAATACTCGTTCACTCCATTTTGTTTCAACCACAGGCCCGCTTCCTTATGTCCCACACGTTGCTTGTGTAAGGTCTTGAAGCTGAGAAAAAATGGTACGAACAACAGGCACAGGGCAACGATTCGGAACCATTGGTGATCGGTTTGCTTGGGGAATTTTTGGGCCAGCCATTTGGAATAACTCCGCAAGCCTGAGCCAGAGAAGAGAATACAGACCAGCACGATGGGGAGTGTATGTCTCTCTGAAATGTAACCGGCCTTAAACGCCACGAGAATCAGAACCAACGAGTGAAGAAGTCCCCAAGCGAATAACATCCACATCAACAGGTTCGATTCCGCTGAGAAATCACTCTTCAACTCCGAAGTTTGTTGCGATCGAAAAAATCGAATCAACCCAATCGCGCCAAACAAAGGAAAAATATAGAAGGAGGCTTTGAGGAACTCCAAACTCGTCGCACGGAGACTCCAAGTCAGTGCTTCGGTGGTTGTCGCCTCAGATTGAGTTCGCCATGCGGCAAACAAAGGTACCCCAACCGGTGCTAGGCCGACCTCGGGAATCAATCTTTTCTCAATGTCTTTTTCGACCTCTTCTCCTTTGAGGGTGTCGATCAACGCATCACCGGTTCTCTTATTCGTCCATCTTCCAATTAGAGAACGATATGGGAGAACGATCGTTAAAGTGGCCGAGGTGAGGAGTAGGCCGCAGATCAGCATACGGAGCCATTCGCGTGAGTCGGTTCGAGATTTCAACGAGATGAGCAATCGACCTAGAACCACGAACCCCAGTGAGAGGCCTAAAATGGCAACATCTGGTCGGACGAGATACCCCAACCCGATGAACCATCCGCTTAATAAAGAGTAATAAACCAGTGATCCCCCTGACGAGTTCATACCGTAAAGCAAAGTTTGAATAGCAGCGACCGCAAATAACAAGGATAACGGGTCCGAGATGCCATTTGCCGAGACCTCCACCCAAACGGGGAGAACACTAAAAATTCCCACCAGAAAAAAGGCAATTTGGGGGCCATAAAGTTGTTTCGCTAGCCAATAAAGAGGGAGAATCACCAAAAGCGATGCTAAAATACTCGCTAGTTGAGTCGCGAGAATGATTCGTTCTGGGCTTCGTTCCTCGGTTTGATACATCAAACGATAGCAGAATAAGGCAAACGCAGGGAATCCCGGAGGGTGTTCCGCTCGACGAATGACCTCTTGAACATTGCTCATCCGTCGTGAGGTATCGCGATGGTCAATCGGCGGAACGTCCAAATTCAGGGCATAACGAGCAAACACCATGGTATCCCTTGAAGGGACGGCCGTATGTGTTAACATCCAAAGACGTGGAATGGTTGCTAACACAAAGAGGACAATGAGGCGAACCCAATCTTTGTTCCATTTGTCGAATGAATGGGGATGGTTCTGCTCAATCACAATGATGACCCTAAAGAGTACTTGCTCAAAAGGATACCAGAATTGAGGATTCTGACGAGAGGACTCCGTGGCGAGGAGCTAGGATGATTTTCATTAACGAAATGATTCAAATACCCGATGAGCAATTGGAATGGAGCTTTGCTCGCAGTGGGGGGCCGGGGGGTCAAAACGTCAACAAAGTCGCTTCTAAAGCCACTTTACGTTGGAATTTCTCTAACTCAACTGCCCTGACTGCAGAGATGAAAGATCGCCTACAGGTGAAATATCCCTCTCGGGTAACCAACGAAGGGGAGTTGGTCATCACTTCTCAAAAGACCCGAGACCAAGACCGGAACAAACAAGATTGTCTGGAAAAATTGATTGCGATCATTCGTTCCGTTTTGGTGGTTCCAAAACCCAGAAAAAAGACCAAACCCACGAAGGCCTCTCAAGCTCGTCGAGTCGCGGAAAAACGTCACAAGGCGATCAATCGGGCCAAACGCCAAATTCCAGATGAAGATTAGATAAAAAGCATCACAGTAGTAAATGTTCCCCTGATTTGGTTCCGATGGTATCAAACGAATCGGATGAAATAAATAATTCGCTCGGATGTATCGATCAATTCGACACACCATGGCGATACTTCTTAATTTTCGATACCTCATCTGCCGAAAACTAGAATTCACTCAGAATCGGTTCTCTTCATCGGCAAAGATATGAGACGGTTTGCAACACGATCGACATCATTTACGATTATCGTTATCTTGTTCGGTTGTGCCGCCGTTGCGAAACGTCCCGATACCCCTGCGGCACGGATCGATGATCGTCAATTTCAAAAAGAAGATCACTATCCCGATATACGATATTATCTGATGGTCTTTGGTTCAGAGAACCAATTACGGCAACCAAAATACACTCATACATGGGCTTCCATCGTTACGGTGACCTATAAGGCCTACGGAGAGAAACCCAGTTTGCGGGTCGATACCATCAGTTGGATGCCCAAAACTCTCGACATCAAACCCGAGAGCCTAAAGATAGAAGAGGGGATCAATCTCGACTTAGAAAACACACTGCGATGGGTCGAAAGCACCAAACAAAAAATCTCGATGTGGGGACCGTATGAAGTCTGGAACGGTTTTGCCAAACGGTTCTTCACACAAAAGGATTTCATGGAAAGTGGCCAAATGGGCTACCAGTGTGTTGACACGATTGGCGAAGCCGCAAGGACTGGGAAAGGTTGTAATTGCATCCATGCCATTACCGATATGGACCCCCGCTACGCTCGGTTCCGTTATCCACTGGCTTATTATGGCGAGGCTGCCAGTGCACAGGTAGTAAGACGGTTTATGCATTCTCCGGTTATCATCGATCCTCCCAAAACGCACGATTGGATAATTGAGGAGCTTGATTTAAACCGTTACAAGTTGAATTTGAAGGAATATCGAGGTCGAGCTGTACCCTATAAACCGGGGGGAGATGCGGGACTTTCGGTGGTCGATCCTTTGGATGTAATCAATCCTTTAATCCCTCCTACAATTCCTGCTCTTCCCTCCATTCGATGATTTGCTTTTTCGTTCCGTTTGGTGATCTATTCATTAGCTTTTGGCTTTGCTGAATTCTTCGTTGACGGCTGCCCAATTGACCGTATTCCACCAAGCATCGACATAATCGGGTCGCTTGTTTTGATATTTCAGGTAGTAGGCATGCTCCCAAACATCGATACCGAAAATGGGAATCAGTCCATCACTCAGGGGGCTATCTTGATTGGGTTTTTTGACTGCAACGAGTTTTTTCGTGTTGGGGTCATACACTACCCAAGACCAACCCGAGCCAAATTGGGTCAAGGCGTTCTGTTTGACGGTATCTTTCATTTTTGAAAAGTCGCCAAACGCTTCATTGATGGCGTCTGCCAAAGGTCCACTTGGTTCGCCCCCACCGTTTGGCCCCATGATACGCCAGAATAAGCTATGGTTGTGGTGTCCGCCACCATTGTTAATCACGGCTTGGCGGATATTTTCGGGGACAGACTTGATCGATCGCAATAAATCTTCGATCGACTTGGCGGCAAGTTCGGTATGACCTTCCAAGGCTTTGTTGAGGTTATCCACATAGGCCTTGTGGTGACGTTGGGAGTGAATTTCCATCGTCAAGGCATCGATATGGGGTTCGAGTGCGTTGAACGCATAGGGTAATGTTGGTAATGTGTGAGCCATTTTTGATTCCTTATCTGATGAAACTAAAAGACAACTTTTATGATAGCAGGGTAGGGAAGTAAAATTCTAGATTCTAGAGCTTGTTCTGGTTTGGTATAGCGGTCACAATCCCCGACGATGCTTATTTTGTCTAAATATCCTGTCTGTTTGGAGATCTATTTACTTCGGGACCGCTCTATGTTTGTTGATAGATTCGGACCTGAATTTTCTCTTTCGTTAAGGTGTGCAGGAAATCCTCGATCTCTCCTCGGGTGCGATGTTCTACATAGGTAAAAGGAGTCTGACTCACAATCTGACTGGCTTCTTCTTGGTTGAGGTTATGCAGTGCCCGCAAACCCATTTCGATACTCTGTCTGGCAGTGAGTGGAAAGCTCAGTATCTCGATTCCCCAAACCTTGGGAGGCAATTCCCGCGAACTAATCCGACGAATATCCGACAAGGCAGCCATGAGGATCACATGATCCCCTTCGCGGAGACGAATATCGGGATGGGGTGCCGAGAATTGTTCTCGATTGGGATTAAGTGCCACCGGAATGATATTGTAATCGATCTGAAGGGAACGTAGAGATCGATTGACCAACGGATCATTTTCGATGATGCTAAGCTCCAACACGGCAACAAATCGGGAGTCGAGTAAGAATAAGGTTAAGACTCGTTCACCGAGAAGGCCGGCCAAAAAGGCAGGTCCCACAAGATCGGGTAAAGAAAGAGCCAGTCGTACCCCAGCCGCCTCGCGGGCCGTTGCCGCTAGGGTGGTTTCTGCCAGACGAACGACAATTCGTTGAAACGGGTTCAACTCGGCGACGAGTAGAGCGATTTCTAGATTGGTTAAATCGGCAGGGGTCACGGCAATAACGGCCTTGGCGCTATCGGCCTTCGCTTGTTTGAGCGTTTCCAAAACGGTGGCATCACCGAGAAAAACCGGCACCCCTTTGCGACGACACGTTGCCACATGAGGAGTGTCCCCCTTCAATTCAATCACCACCGGTTGTTCCCCTAAGGCGATTAGTTCCTCAACCGCTCGGAATCCCACATTCCCTAACCCGATGACCACGATATGCCCCCCATCGGGTACTTTTCTCACTTCCAAGGCGCCTCGAAGTCGGGCACGAATCAAAAAATTCGTCAAAATGGCGGTAAACGCAGCCACAACGATCGTTCCAATAATACGCAACATGCTCACAAAGACTTTGGCCCAACCTTCGTAATCTTTTCCTCCCATATCGGAACCCGTTGCGATCACACTGATGGTTCGATAAACCCCATCCGGCCAACTGAGACCTAGCCCCCAGTGATAAATGCAAGCGCTGGTGATGACGATCGACACGAAAACTGCGGTGCCAATTTTTACCGAGATATCTGCCGAGTTCAAGGTGCGATATGCCACTCTGGCGAAGCGCCGAATTTTACCGGCCCAGAGAATATCGGTATCGATCAACTTTGCAGGTTCTAGAAAACGTCGAATTTCGTTGGGTTCACCGCTGATGATTAAACGATCGCCTTTGGAAAGAATGCGATTGATGGGGATTTCGTTCAGGAGTAACGTTTGTTGTGTGGATGCAGAATAGTAACCGACGATGGTGATATTTTTCGTCCCAAGGGTACGAATCTCCCGATTCAAAAAAATCGAATCGTTATCGATGGCCACTTCGATGATCTGGTGCCGAAAATTCTCGAGGGCAAAGGTTCCAATCACCCCTGCTGTGGTCGCTGTCACTGCCAATAACGGAGCCGCTAATCCCGAGACGGATAGGGCAATCATGTTCTCAACGGTTTTTCCCAGTCGGCTCAGAAGATTTTGGTTATACATGCGGACCACGATCCGAGCGGTGGGTGCCAACTTGCGGATGAGTAAAGCGGAAGTCACATTGACCAGATCATCGCTGGTGACGACCAAGGCACCTTGAGCAGAGGAAATACCTGCTTCTCTTAAGGTGAGTTCATCTCGGCAATCCCCATTGATCAGACGAATGCCATTCAGTCTGGGGTCCGTGGGTTTAATTTGGTTGTCAACAACAACCACTTCTAAACCGGCGGCCACGAGATTATCGAGGATACGCCAACCGACGCTGCCAAGACCACAAAGCACAACAGGCCCAGTCACAATATCCTCCGTTGGTCCTAATCTGGGTTGACCTTCACCAGTGCCGCAATTTCAGGGAACGATGCCCCCGCTCGAACCCGATCTTTCAACCGACAACGAGCAACGATTAACGATGCCAACATCTTTTTTACTTGATCTGTCTCTTCGACCATAGGCGATCTGACTAATTCAGCAAGACCAAACGGGACCGAAAAAGGACCCGTTTGTTGATTCTGCACAAAGTATTTCGCTGCTCGTTCATTTGCTTTCAAGATTCGTTCTGTCTCTTCGTGTTTTTCCGGTAAAATCGATCGGAGGTCATTGCAAGCCCGCAGCAGAATACCATGATTCATAATCCGTGCATTCTGGGGATCCATCCATCCCCCCGTATCCAGTTGTCCAGGTAAAAGACCGAGCTTGAATTTCTCTACAGCCGCTTCAAGATATTTTTTTTCTTTGGAAACCCGATAAGCCTGCGCGAGTAGACTGATTGTAAACCCATTGTCGTTCCAATTGGGAACGACGGGTTGAGAAATCACCCATTCCGCCGCGAGTAATCCCGCTTGGGTCCAACGTAAATTCGAGAGCGTTTCCCCCGCACGAAGCAAAGCAATCCCCGATTCTCCCGTATCGTAGTAACTTCCTCCGTCTGGAAATGGAACGATCACCCATCCTTCACGGATTGATTTTTCATCTTGATCGACCTGTTTCTCGATGATCTCTCCATATCGAAGATGTTTCCCACGAAGATCGGGAAAGTAGAAAAAACCCGCTTTATCCTGAATGGAAATGAGACATTCGCAACCACCTTTAATCAGTTCGTCCAATGCTGCGAGCAGATCGTTGAAATGTTTTTGCACATAGGGGCGTATCTCACAGAAGGCAATCACCGCAGCGGCAAATCCTCGGGCCATGCTTCCTTGGGGGGCTTTACCGGAGAGCAAAGTTTTTGTGACGGCCGTTTCCTGATCTAAAATTTTGAGGAACAGTTCCGTGGCTTCCTTTTCGTTCAATAGTTGGCCTTTGAGTTTTTCGGGACGGGCTTGAAAATCGGGCAATCCTGCCGAATCGCCAAGAGTCTCCCGATACCGTGAGACCAGATTTTGGATCGTTTTGGAATCTTTGTCTCTCATCGCCTTTTGGAGTTCTTGTTCGATCTGTTTGAGTTTATCCGCTTGGGATTTAGAAAGGTTGCTAATGGGTCGGCCAAACATTGTTTTCCCACCCGCATCAATCCCCACGATTTTCTCGGCTTCAACCAATGCCCCTTCTGCGAGTGGGAATTGTTTGGCATCGAGATTTCTTTGAACGGTTTCTCGTAGTTTCAGAATCTGCTCTAAGGCGAGTTTGTTATTCGTTTCTTGTGCAAGTTGATAACACCTTCTTAGGCGTCTATCGGCTAATTCAATTGTGAGGTCTTCTCCCAGTGAAACGAGACTGAGTAATAGGCAGTTCAAAAGAGTCAATCGAAAAATCATGCGGATGGCCTCATTTCAAATCGGATTCATCATCGGGTTCAGACAAGGTCGTATTGATCTGATATTTTGCTAACATTCTGCGAAGAGTGGCGCGGGCCAACCCTAGTTTTTTGGCTGCTGCGTTCCGGCTGCCCTCGCAGCGATCGAGAACCTCTCGGAGAAAATGAGGTTCAATCCATGCCAAAAATCGATCATAAAGATCGGTCGAGTTCTGATGATTCTCCTTCACCCAAGCTGCAACCAGTTCTTGAATGCCTTGCGTTGAAACAGGTGAAGAGATTGTCTCCGTAGGGAAATGCTCAGGTAATAGAGGCCCCCCCCTTGCTAGGATCGAGGCATGTTCTAGCGCGTTTCTTAATTCGCGAACATTCCCTTTCCATTCTCGGGCAACAAGAAATTCCTCGGTCGATTTTGGTAAGCTCGATTGAGAACCTAGTTTTCGTAAAAAGTATTTGATTAATAGGGGTATGTCTTCTTTTCGTTCTCGTAATGCGGGTAAAGTGATTTCAAACACGTTGAGACGATAGTAAAGATCGTGGCGGAATTCACCTTTCTCGACCATTTTAGCAAGGTTAGCATTGGTAGCCGCCAAAATCCGGACCTGTATTGGTAGGGGATTGATTGCCCCAACGGGTAAAACTTCTTGATGCTCTAATACCCTTAATAATTTAGCTTGCACAGCAAGAGGAACATCGCCCAATTCATCCAGAAAAATAGTCCCCCCATTGGCAAGGCTCAATAAGCCCAGTCGGGATTGGCCCGCACCAGTGTAAGCCCCCTTGGTGTGGCCAAACAATTCACTTTCAATGAGGTTCGGGTTTAATGCCGCAATATGAACGGGAACAAAGGGCTTATCCTTACGAAGCGAATGATTATGAATGGCTCGGGCGACCAGTTCCTTACCAGTGCCGCTTTCTCCGGTGATGAGTACGCTAGCATCGGTTGCAGCCACCAGCGCGATTCTTTTGAAGACCGCCTGCATCGAGGGGGAATGGCCCACGAGTTCTTGTTCCGAGAAATCGAAACTCTCGATCGGATGCCCCTGAGATTTTGATAACGAGGCCCTTTTCGCTGTCTCAATTGCTTGGGAAAGGTCAAAAGGTTTCGTGAGATAATCGAACGCACCAAGTTCGACCGCTTTCACCGCCGTATTCAGATTGCCATGAGCCGTGATCACAATAATCGCCGCCCCACCGCTCAGTTCCCGAAGTTCCTGCAAAACCGAAAGGCCATCCTGCTTTGGTAATCGAATATCCAGAAAAATGACTTCGGGTTGATATTTTTTCGCAGCCGTTAGTCCAGCCTCGGCACTGCCGACATTCCATACAATGGCCCCTTCACGTTGAAAGGCTTTGGTCAATGCCCATGCAATGGCCTCTTCATCATCAATAATCAAGATTTTCGAGTTCATGGGATTAGCCTATTCGTTGAAAGGGATTTCCTACAATACCTGAACAGAAGAAACTTCAAAAACGGAGACGATCCATGCGTAAACTCTTCACAACCCTTGTTTTGCTTTGTTTCCTCGGCGCCGCTGTTGCCGCAGACGATACCCTTGAGATTTCGGGGCTTAAGACTAAAGTTCCCGCCGGTTGGAAAAAAGTCGAGATTAAAGATACCACATTCCGCCTGTACCAGTTTTCTCTTCCAAAGGCAGAGGGTGATGAAACCGATGCCGAATTCGTGGTCTTCAAACTGGGGGCAGGAAGCGGCACAGTGCAACAAAATCTTGACCGTCAACGAGCCAATTTCAAACCGGCCAAAGACGGCGATAAACTCAAGGAAGAAGTGACCAAAGTCAAAATCGGGAAAGACGAAGCCACTTATCTGGATATTCAAGGTACGTTCTTAGATAAATTCCCTCCGTTCGATCCGAAAGCCAAAATCACCGAACGGGAAAACTATCGCCGTCTGTATGTGGTGATGCCAGACGGGGAATACTATTTACGAGTGAACGGCCCCGCCAAGACTGTGGCCAAGCACAAAGCCGCCTTCGATGAAATGTTGAAAAATTTGAAGTAATCATCTCCCCCCTCGTTTGATCTTTGTTCTCTTCACATCACGATCAGCACTAGCTCGACGATCATCACTAGCTCATTCACAAGAATGGTGGTCATTTCTCGTGTCATTTTGAATGAGAATGAAATCGTCAAATCGGACGGTCAGGATCATTCCATGCGAGTTGAAAAATGAGGATGAAATCGTCAAATCGGTAGGTTATTGTCTGATACAATGACTTAGGTTTCATATTCTCATGGCCATCGGTCTGAACTAGGGAGCGGCAAATGCTTTGGCGTGCATCCTTAATCCTCTTCTGCTCAATCCAACTCATTTTGGCATCGACATCATACGCGGCAGGGGAGGTCGAACTCCTCAAATCGGCCTATCTCCCTACGGATGCTAAGAATTTATTGGATTATTTGAAACACCGCACAAAAGTCTCTACCGATGAAAAGGAACTCAAAAGTTTAGTCGAGAAACTCAGTTCCGACGAAGAAGAAATAGCCAATAAAGCATTCGGCGAACTGGTTTCTCGTGGCCCCTTAGCGATACCTATTCTTCGGACCCTGATTAACGATGCCCCGAAACCTTCGATTGCAGAACGGGCCAAGAAGGTCATTTCCCACATTGAAGGTCCGAACGGCGTGAAAATGACCAATGCTGTGATAACTACCATCGCCAACGGGAGACCGGAAGGGGCCGTCGATACCCTTTTGGCGTTCCTTCCTTTTGCGGAGGATATTACCGTCAAAACCACCGTGACCGAAGCACTTTCCGCTTTGGCCTTCACGGATGGGAAACCGGCACCCTCTTTATTGAAAGCATTAGAAAGTCCCTCGGCCTCGATGCGGATTCTGGCTGTCGAATGCTTGACCAAACAGGGACAAACCGAGACTCGGGCGGCCGTCAAAAAACTTTTGGAAGATAAGGTGGTTTCCGTTCGCACATTTACGGCATTGACTCTGGCAAAAGTCGAAGATGTCGATGCGATCCCCGTACTCATAGAGGTTCTTGGTGAGCTTCCGAAGGCGGAAAGAACTCCCGTTGAATCTACACTCCGCGAGATCGCAGCGGATACCGCACCGAAAGAAATCAAATTAACAGGCAACGATGAGGCCGATCGAAAATCCATCAAAATCGCTTGGGAAAA
This sequence comes from uncultured Alcaligenaceae bacterium, assembly GCA_964518325.1. GTDB lineage: Bacteria > Planctomycetota > Planctomycetia > Gemmatales > Gemmataceae > SKW135. Next base: position 12,979 of record CAZFDX010000110.1, read on the forward strand.
TTGGTGGAAAAAGGTAGATGGAGCAACCTTGTTGGACGAATTTCGCTCTCGAACTCTGACGAAAGACGAGGAAGCGAAAATTCGGAAATTGGTCGAAGAGCTAGGTTCCCCAAAATTCAAGGTCCGCGAATCGGCCTATATTGCTTTGATTTCTACGGGACCTCGCGCCATTGGGCCTTTGACGGAAGCGATTGATGATCCGGATTTTGAACGTGCCAAAAGGGTCAAGGATTGCTTACAACAAATTCGCGCCAGTGAATCGCGGAGAGTGCCCCCCGGAACTGCCCGTCTCGCCGCTTTGAGAAAGGCCAATGGTGCCTCTCAAGTCATGATTGATTACATTCCTTATGCCGACGACGACGATCAAATGATCTCCGAGATTACCTCGGCGCTAATCAATCTCGCGCAGGTGAATGGTAAACCCGATCCGGTCCTGATTGCGGCATTGGATGATAAGAACCCGAATCGACGCCTTGTCGCTGCAGAAGCCATGGCAAAAGGTGTCGGGCCTGAAGGACGCAAAGCCGTTCTAAAACTTCTTAAAGATACCAATCTCAAAGTTCGTCAAACGGCAGCCGTCTCACTGGCCATTGGTGGCGAAATTGCTGCCGTTCCCGTCTTAATCGAACTGCTGGTGGACCTCCCCGCGACCGAATCGTATCCCTCACAAGATATACTCCTTCAGCTCGCAGGCGATAATGCTCCCAAAGTGAATCTGGGGGAGAGCGCAGAGGATCGTAAAAAAGCCCAAGCCGAATGGAGAAAATGGTGGAATGAGAACGAAAAAACAATTAACCTCGCTCAGCTGACGAGTTCTCCCGCACAACTCGGTTATACCCTTGTGGTTTATGCTTCGGGGGGGGGCGGAGCAGGGTACGTTGTGGAACTGGATCGCTCGGGGAAGGTGATGTGGGAAATAAAAGGGGTTAATTATCCGGTGGATGCGTTTGTCGTTTCAGGAGGAAAAGTCCTCATCACCGAGTGGAGTGGTAATGCGGTCTCCGAATGGGATACCAATGGAAAAATGCTCTGGCGTTGGAATTCCCCATCTGGTACCTGCACCAACGCACAACGCTTACCCAACGGAAATACCCTCGTTTGTACCACCACCGCCATTCTTGAATTAGATCGTGAAAGAAAACAAGTATATAGCTTCAATGTGCCAAATGGTTTGACCGCTGCCTATAAGATGCCGAATGGCAATATCGCTGCCCTGAGAAACGATAGTAAATGTGTGATCTACGATACCTCGGGAAAAGAACTTCGTTCTTGGAACTCGAATCGCGATTCTTCTTGGACCTCGGGGATCGATCTTTGCCGCAATGGGAATATCCTGATCTCTCAACCCAGTCGAAATAAAGTCGAAGAAACAACAACCGATGGGAAAAGTGTGCTGGTTTTGGATGCTCCGCAAGTGACGACTGCTACCAAAACCCCTGCTGGTACCTACTTGCTGGCAAGTCATTCCAATAGAAGCATTACTGAAGTGGATCGGAATGGGAAAAAGATTTGGGAACATAAAGGACCCGACCCGATCTTTCGTGCCCGAAGAAGATAATCATTCTAATAACCAAGGAAGGAAGGGATTCCATGTCGCGTCCCATCTTGCTATTTACGAATTCGTTTTTGGATACTCCCCTAGAAGATTTGGCTGCCAAAGCCGAGGAGTGGGGATATGTTGGTTTTGAATTGTGTTGTGCGCCGGATCATTTCGAGGTTCAACAAGCTCTCAGCGAGAAAGAGTATTGTCCCAACCGCCTTGAACTATTGGCTCGGCACGATCTTCAAGTTCCTGTGCTGAGTAACCATCGCACGAGTACTGCGATTTGTGATCCGATTGATTTTCGTCACCACGCCTTGTTACCCGATTATGTGTGGGGCGATGGTCAACCTGAGCGCGTTCGACAACGGGCCATTGAGGAGATGATTGCGACTTTTCGGGCGGCTGAGAAACTCGGTGTAGGGGTTGTCAGTGGATTCACGGGGTCGGCCCTTTGGAGTTTCGTTGCGGGGTATCCTCGGGCTTCTTCCGAAACCATTAGCGCGGGTTTGAAGCACTTTGCCCAACTCTGGAACCCCATTCTTGATGTCGCGCGGGATACGGGTGTTAAATTTGCCTTTGAGGTGCATCCCGGTCAAATGGCGTTCGACATTTACTCTGCCGAGGCGGTTCTGGATGCGATTCATGGTCGCCCCGAATTTGGTTTCACTTTCGATCCTAGCCATTTCCACTGGCAAGGGATCGATCCGGTCGAATTTTTATACCGCTTCCCCGATCGCATTTTTCACGTCCATCTTAAGGATTGTATGTTGACTTTGAATGGTCGGAACGGCCTTCTCAATGGTTATCTTCCTGTGGGGGATCCCCGTCGTGGTTTCCAGTATCGGACTTTGGGAAGAGGGGGGATTGCTTGGGAGGAGATCATTCGCGCCTTGAATCATATTGGTTATTCCGGTCCTATGGCGGTGGATTGGTCCGATCCGATTATGGATCGAGAAACGGGTTGTCGTGAAGCCTGTGAATTTATCAAAAGAATCGATTTTGAACCCAGCTCGAAACAGAATAGTGCTTTTCGCTAGAGCATTCTTGAGGGCGGTCCTTGTTTAAGAATGCCAGATGGTCAGCAGAAAAAAGCAACATTGGGATAGGGACCGCTTCACCGAATGAAACGAGTCTTCGCTCTAGGCCTGTTTGTTAGAATCAAAGACCAAAGGTCGCAACACGAAATAAATCAGAGAGAGTATCCCAAGGAAAAACGTGAGCAGAACAAACATTATCAACAGGAACCATACCAAGCGATTCCCCTTCCGTTTATTCGATCCCAGAGCATTTTGACCTTGGGGATATGTTCTGTTACTTGAGGTCGGTTGTGAAGTCTCGGCAGTATCCTCACTACCAAGGTCTCCCCAAGGGTCTACCATCGGCGTAGGGAGATAGACCTCGTTGGGAACGACTAACTCAACGTCAGAGCTTATGACAGAAATGGCAGGTGGAATCGTCATCCATTGTCCTTGATGACTACCAAACGGAAGTAACGCGAGGGCGACCTCTTCGGCGGATTGCTGACGATCGGCAGGTTTTTTGTCCATCATTTTCCGAACGATTGCAACAATCTCGGGGGCCAACTCCGGCCGGAGTTTTTCGATCGGAACCGGCGGCATGGATGAATGTCGAACCAACTTTTCCATAACCGTGCCCCCTGGAAAGGGAACTTGCCCCGACAAGATGTAGTAGAAAGTACAGCCTAGCGAATAAATATCCGAACGATGATCGACTTCACGATGATTGCGTGCTTGTTCGGGTGAAAGATAATCCGGCGTGCCCATCAC
>CAZFDX010000111.1:0-2523 GCA_964518325.1 uncultured Alcaligenaceae bacterium
CATCTAAGGTCGGCTTCATGATGAATAAGGTCAAAAACAGGGCCAAGCCATGAAGCACCATATTGGGGGGAACTTGTTGCGTTCCCACCCCCTGACGAACAAAAGCGAGAACGATAATGACCCGCGTGTAGCAGGTCGTGGTCATCAAAAGGGCTGGCAAAAAACTGAACGCCCCCAGAAGAAGGGCAATTTGCACCGGTTGCGATAAGCCTCGGAACCCTTCGGCACCGGCTGCCCGATTAAATAGATCAACAAGGTCCATGAATCCCCCTCCTTCCAGAATCGTGGGCCATACCGCAAAGGAAACAGATTCGTCAAGGGAGCAATTCGGAAGGGATCATCCCTCATCCATCATCAATGGCATAACAGGCGGAGGTTCGCTAAAATGTGAAGCTATGGCAAAATAAATAGATGTGTCAGAATCGATGCAGGACACTTGGGCGAGGTGGGTTAGGTCTCGTAAACGATTTTTCCAAAACGAGTCGAACGAGAAATTCGATCGGTTGCGTGCAAGCCTGCCAAAACAAATTCAACACAGGAAGCCCGCATCGCCTCGCTTTCATTGGGGTTCACCTCGAAGGCGATTTCCCAAGCCTTGGGTACCCGCTTCAATCGTTCTGCATAAGCGGACGAAGGGAGCATATCCCCCACTTCGATTTTGACCCCCTTCGAGAAGATATTCGCAATTTCCTCTAATCCATAATCTTTGACGTATTCCTCGAAGACAACACCAATCGCTTCAGCAATAATGGCATCGAGCACTTGTTTTTCGTTCATTTGGTTACTGCCCATCAAATCGAGTTCGAGTTTCCCAAGCGAACTTGTGGGCAAATGTCCTAAATCGCTGATTCGGGGCACTGCGGGCTTTTCATTGAGGATAATGCCCCGTTGACGGGCACTCGAAACCATTGTGCGATAGTTGGCAATTGCGAAGCGGGCACTCACCCCCGATTGCTGATCGACATATTTGGATTTACGGGCCTGCACACTGATTTCTTCGATGATTTCTTTCATGAAATAAGGGACCAAAACCGGATACTCTCCCTCAAGACTGAGACCCGATTCTTGTTCAATAATTTGAATACCCAAGTCCCGTTCTCGGGGGTAATGGGTTTGGATCAATGAACCAATCCGATCCTTCAACTGGGGAATTACTTTGCCGGAACGATTGTAAGTCGCGGGGTTGGCGCTGAACAGAATCATCACATCGAGATCAAACTGGATGGGATAGCCTCGAATTTGCACATCTCGCTCTTCCAAGATGTTGAATAGGCCGACCTGAATGAGTTCATCGAGTTCTGGAATCTCATTCATGGCAAAGATACCACGATGCATGCGCGGAATCAGGCCAAAATGCAGCGCCTCTTCAGCAGAGAGACTCGTTCCGGAAGCGAGTTTGGCCGGATCGATCTCGCCAATGATGTCGGCAAATTTCGTTCCGGGCGCCAATCGTTCCGCATAACGTTCTTTACGAGGCCACCAAGCAATGGGGATTTTTTCAGGGGGCGTGCTGGCCAGCAATTCCTTACCCGCTCGGGTGATTGGTTTTTCGGGGTCTTCATGAACCGGCGAGTTCGGAATATCCAAATAGGGAATTTCTGGATCCAAAAAGCGAACCAACGACCGCATGAGCCGAGACTTGGCTTGACCTTTCTCACCCAGAAATAACAGGTCGTGACCCGCCAACAAGGCAATGTTGATTTCCGGAATCACGGTATCTTCGTAGCCGATAATTCCGGGGTAAAGCGGTTCACCGGATTGGAGTGCCCGAATGAAGTTCGAGCGAATTTCCTCTTTCACGCTTCGGGATTTCCAGCCCGAGGCCCGTAGTTCCGCAAGGTTCGTAATAGGATGGGTCATGATGTTCCATTCAAAAGGATGATTTACCATTATTAAGCGAGAACACAGAAAAATCAACGGAAGCACCCACTCGCATCGAATCTCTGATGCAGAATCACCGACTCACATCAAGACGTTGAGACTCAGATGCAGAAACGCCGACTCATAGCGAGATGTTGAGACTCAGTTGCAGAAGCATCCAAACAACGAAACCAGAGTTTCGTTTCTTCTTTTCTTCTTTTCTTCTTTATGGTCGGAAGGATTGTGGCTCGACCACTCACACGCTCCCTATAGTTTTCATATCTTAATCTGTGTAATCTTAGGTAACATCCATGCCGGAACAGACTTCGCAAAATCTACAACGATTGCTTGACCATGTTGGTTCGGTGGTTCTCGGTAAGCCCGAGGTGATCCGCATGGTGGTCATCGCCCTGCTTGCAGAGGGGCACGTTCTTCTTGAAGATGTTCCGGGGGTGGGCAAGACCCTCCTTGCGAAGGCCATTGCCAAATCGATTTCGTTGGATTTTCGCCGAATCCAATTTACACCCGATTTGTTACCTGCAGACCTTTTGGGGACGAGTATTTATCATCCCCCTAGTGGTGAGTTTCGTTTTCAGCCCGGCCCCATTTTTACGCAAGTTCTATTGGCCGACGAGGTCAATCGAGCGACCCCGCGCACCCAAT
>CAZFDX010000112.1:0-6552 GCA_964518325.1 uncultured Alcaligenaceae bacterium
GGGTTGGGGGTGGGGGACGAGCATTCGTGTTGCCTCCGCTCATCGTACCGGTATTGGGAGAAACGCCCCCCGGAACTCCGGTTCCGCCGACCCCTCCGCCGAAACCGCCGGTCGCAGCACCGATACGGGTGATCGGTCTGGGGAGAATCACACGCGGAGCGGCCCCACGAATATCGGGGTGGGAAGGATCATGCACCACAATTTCGATCGGGATGGGGCGACCAGCAGTCTGAGCATTCCAATAATCCCGAAGGGCCTTTTCGCGTTTGCTGTCGAGGTCCGCACGGGCTTTGACATATTCTTCGGGTTTGGCAGGATCGTAAGTAATATCTCGGGCCGTGGCGAGATAAACCTTAGCATCGGGATGGGGACGACGGCGAACCAGTTGATCGACCTTATCTTGACCGGATAAGTTTAGCTTGTCGGTCCCACGCTCGAAATGTTCGTTCCAGATCGTTTGATCGAGGGTGTGTCCGTTGGCAATTTGAGGTTCATAATTGGCAACGACTAAGGAACGAGCTTGATGAGAGTAGCGATCCGGCCAGCAAGGATCGGTAAAAGTGTGATCCATGCAACCTGTAGTCGCGATGAGTCCGGTCAGGACCGCCCCAACCGGCAAAAGACGTAACAGACGATTCATAGCGATCCCTTCCTTGGGAAAAAAATCCTTTGGTCAGGTTGTTGGGCAAGGGGCATTAAATCTTACCAGACTTAACTATCTTCTTGCCCGTTTACAACGAATGACCCAACTCTCCCTCTTTATCGGCAAATTAGCCGCCTCCCATCTTACTAAAAAGACCTTTTTGAATTTGAATTGCCGCAGGGCCGCAAAGAACGACAAAGATTGCGGGGAAGATAAACAATACGAGAGGGAAAATTAATTGAACTGCGGTTTTGGCAGCCTTTTCTTCTGCGATCTGTCGGCGACGGGTTCGCATCGAATCCGACTGGACCCGAAGGGCGTTGGCGATTGAGGAACCAAACCGGTCCGCTTGAATCAGGATGGCCGCCAAGGCTTTCATATCATCGACCCCTGTTCGGACCCCGAGATCATGCAAGACCTCACGTCGCGGGCGCCCCATTTGAAGTTGGAGGTTGGCCAAGGCGAATTCGCTGGAGATGGTCTTCGCGTGTTCGCTCATCTCTTCGGTCACTTTCCGCATGGCCGCATCAAGACCTAGGCCGGACTCGACGCAGACAACGAGTAGGTCCAGCGCATCGGGCAGGGTTAAGAAAATTTCCTTTTGTCGATTGGTTCGTAAAACCCAAAGAGCAACCGTAGGAATGTAGAAACCGACCCCTGCGGCCAACAGACTATAAATCCCCGTATTTCGGGTTAGCCCCTCCGTCGCTAACAGGGCCGAGCCTACCGGAATGAGTAAGCCCAAGGCACAAACCACCCGAAGACCATGAAAAATCAACGGAGCGGTATCGGAGCGAAAACCCGCATGGGCCAAGCTCATCTTGAGCTTGTTCTTTTCCAATTCCGACTTCCCTTCCATGGCGGTCCCAAGCGAGGCAATCGCTTCTTTAATGGAAGCGAACTTCTGTTGTTTATCACCAATGTCCCCCATCGAAGCCAAGGAATCGCCCCGAGTTTGATTGATCCGTGCGAGGCGGGCCGTGGCAATGGTGGTCCGATTCGATAAGTACGACATAAGCGCCCAAGCACCAACAACGATCGCCAAGAAGACGAAGATCGGTGCTAACTGAGCCAAGGTAACTGCGAAGATAAGAGTCATAGCGCGGTCTCGTGACGATAATTTTTACGGGTGCAATTCACAGGAAGCAGGATTGTTGTTCACTCGGCCTTGGATTAAACCTTGATGTCGATAATTTTCTTGATGGCATACGATCCAATCAACATCAGAATGATCGCACCAATCGACATCTTGATGCCCAGTTCATCGGTCCAAAGAAGCTCGACATAATCGGGTTTCATATGGAGCATGAGCAAGAACAAACCAATAGGCAAAGCAATCAGCACGATTCCCGAGAGGCGACCTTCGGCAGTAAGGGCTTTGACTTGTCCGAGAATCTTGAAGCGTTCGCGAATCACATACCCAATCCGATCCAAAATTTCGGCGAGGTCCCCCCCCGTTTGTCGTTGAATGTTCACACTGGTGACGAAAAATCGCAGGTCCAAATTAGGAACCCGTTCACACATATTGGCCAAGGCATCTTCGAGGGTGATCCCCAAGTTTTGCTCTTCATAGACACGGGCAAATTCTTTCGAGATGGGGGCAGGCATTTCATCGGCCACCACATGTAAGCCCGAAGCCAAGGAGTGCCCCGCTCGCAAGGCCCGCGAGATGAGTTCCATTGCTTCGGGTAATTGGGCAGCAAATTTTTTCAGCCGGCTGCCTCGCTTCCACCACAACCAAACAAAGGGGATAGAAAACAGCAAGGCCCCCCCTACCGGTGCCACATAGATATTCACCATAACGGTGCTAATGATGCAGCCCACTAGCCCCATGCCCAGCGCGATGCCAAAGAGGACAGGGGGCTTAATGGCCACATCGGCTTGCTCGAACATTTTGCTCACTTTGAAAAACTCGGGCGTGAGCCGTTCGAGTATGTTGGCCCCTTTCACCTCTTGCAGGGCTTGCTTGAGTATCATGTCCGCACTGGACTCTTTTCCACGCATTGTCCCACGACCAATGATTTGATCGAGCCTTTGAGCCTGTCGAGAGTTTCCTTGCGAGTTGCGCAGAAACATTGCCAACCCTCCGACAAGGCCGGTGACACCCACAAAGGTGATGATCGCTAATAGAATCGGACTCATGGTGATACTCGTGAAAAAAATCTCTAGTCGTTGGTTGTTCTCGTTTTGCTCGTGTTGTTGTTGAGAAGTTCGGTTGGCCCATGGCCCGTTGGGTTGTGGGACAATATCAACGGGCCAAACCGGTTCGCCCACTAAAAGGCCGCTCCTCGTTTAGTCTCGCATCATGACCCGTTCGGTGAACATATTGCTGGGGAGTTTGACCCCTTTGGCTTCGAGACGGTTCACAAAGCTCGGTCGAACCCCCGTGGCCTCGAACTGCCCGTAGGCTTTTCCGTTTTGATCGACCCCTAATTGTCGGTAGCGGAAAATCTCCTGCATGATGATGACATCTTGTTCCATGTTCATTACCTCGGTAATCGAGGTAATCCGACGGGGTCCCCCTTGCAGACGGTTCGCTTGGATCACGAGGTCCACGGCGCTGGCAATTTGTTGACGCATCGCTTTGATGGGCAACTCGAAGCCTGCCATCATAATCATGGTTTCCAGTCGGCTCATGGCATCGCGAACGCTGTTGGCGTGGAGCGTGGTCATCGAACCGCTGTGACCGGTGTTCATCGCCTGAAGCATATCGAGCGTTTCGCCGCCCCGACATTCCCCGATGATGATCCGTTCCGGACGCATCCGCAGAGCGTTTCGCACCAAGTCCCGAGTGGTCACGGCCCCTTTCCCTTCGATATTCGGCGGACGTGTTTCCAGTCGGACCACATGATCTTGTTGCAGTTGCAATTCGGCCGCATCCTCGATGGTCACGACCCGTTCATCACCCGGAATAAAGCTCGACATGGTGTTCAGCAGGGTGGTTTTACCGCAACCGGTTCCCCCAGAAATAATCACATTCAGGCGAGCTTTAATGCAGGCTTCCAGTAGCATGGCCATTTCTGGGGACATGGCCTTGAAGTTCAGCAAATCTTCCAATTTTAATGGGGTAGCGCCGAAGCGACGAATCGACAGCGAGCAACCATCCAAAGCAATCGGGGGAATGACCGCATTGACCCGCGAGCCATCCGGCAAACGGGCATCGCAAAGGGGGTTGGTTTCATCCACCCGTCGGCCGACCTTAGAAACGATCCGGTCGATGATCTGCAAAAGGTGATCGTTATCTCGGAATTTGACATCGGATTTTTCGAGTTTCCCCCGACGTTCGATGTACACCTTGTAGGGGCCATTCACCATGATATCCGAGATGGTGGGGTCCTTGAGTAAAGGTTCCAAAGGTCCAAAACCGAGAGTTTCATCGAGAATTTCCTCGATGAGTTTCTCTCGTTCCATCCGGTTCAACAGCGGGTTCTCGGTATCGCATAAATGTTCAATGACCCGACGAATATCCCGACGGAGGGCATCCGAAGCGAGGTCTTTCACTCGGGAAAAGTCGAGTCGCTCCACCAAACGAGCATGGATTTGCTTTTTCAGTTCGTCGTAGTTTTTATTGCCACTGGAACTGGCAGGACCTGCAGAACTTTGGCTTAAACCCCGTGATTGACCGGGGGTATTTAACCCACTGAGTTTCGATAGTCCCTGTTGAAGTCTCGACATTGATGTTACCTCTACGTTGCAATCATCATGGGTGAATGGGCCGATTTTCCGACCCATACGATTAAGCACTCATTGTGTTTCGACGAAGCGCCCCTTTTCAAGAAAGCCCGTCAAAACGCTCTCGACCTTACCAACGGCCTTAGCCGAACGCTCTCGACCTTACCAATGGCCTTGGCAAAAGCCCGATTAACTTCCGAACCAGCCGCGTTTTTTCGGGGGTTCGGGCAGGGCCGCTTTCCCCGTGATGGCTTGGGTCAAGGCCACGAAGCTCGCATGAGCTTTTGATTTCGGGGCACTGCGAATCAAAGGCATCCCCGCGACGCGAGCGCCCATCACGGCTTTGGCATCGTTGGGGATTTGGTGGAAGATCGTCTTCCCAATCACTTCTTCTGCCTTCTTCGCGGTGATGCCATCCTCTTGATGCTCGGAACCCACACGGTTGAGAATCACGCGAATGGCATCCCCCATTTCCCCTTCCTGAGAAAGAGTGTGATTCAACCGCACGACGTTTCGCAGGCTACTCAATTCCAGTTGGGCGACCAGCAGAATCAAGTTCGACATGCGTAAGGCCATAAGGTCGGTTTGCAATAGCCCTTTGCTCAGGTCGATAATCAAATGAGTGTAGCTTATTCGTAACAAGTTTAGAATGCGTTCGACGTGACCTTCGTGAATTCCGCTAATTTCTTGCAATTCGAGGGGGTGGCGAAGAACGCAGACGTTGGTTTCAGGATGTTTGACCAAGGCCCGTTTGAGATAATTCATATCCAAACGCTCGATGTTACGGGCCAAGTCCCCCATGCTCATGTGGTCGTTGCCCGGAAGTTCGATGGCAATATCGGCGTCGCCTAGGGCCAAATCGAGATCCACCAGAGCAACGCTATTGGCAGGGTCCGCAGCTAGGGTCGCTGCGAGATTGACAGCAATGGTGGTTGTGCCTACCCCCCCCCGTGAGCCAAGCACACTAATAATCGAGGCAGAACTCACTTTAGGGCCGACTTGGATTCCATCACCCAGCGAACCTTCGGAGTATTCGTTCAAGCCTTTGCGGAGCGAACCCACCAAGTCCTCAAGGGTCAGGGGATTCGTTAAGAAGTGTTTGGCGCCTCGTTGTAAGGAGTGCAACAACGCTTGAGAATCGGAAGAAACAGTAATAATAGGCATGCGGGGATATTCCGCTGCCAATTGGCTAATCAAAGCAAGGGCCTTGTTCTTATCGGCATCGAGATTGATGAGAACCAGGTCGGGGGTCGATTGTTGAATGACATCGAAAAAGTATTCGTACCGAGCACACTCAGCTTCGAGCCAAACAAAATCCACACCTAAGAGCATCGTGCGGAGTGATTCACGGGAGGCTTCAATAGGATCGACGATAGCAATTCTGTGCATACTCACCTCTGCGCGACAGCAGGCGGAGCAGAGGTTGGGAAAGCCCCAACTCTGATCCGCCTCAAGCTCGATCAAATTTTTCTTCTTCCCCCTAGCCTCGGTTTACTTCGGGCTAGGAAGAGGCGGCAACACATTGGCTGCCGGACTCTTGGCCGAGATCGGTGTGATCGGCACCGGCTCGGAGGGGTTGATCGGGAAGGGAGGCTCCGCAGGTAAAGCAGGGATTCCCATAGGACCAACAGGGTTGGCCGGCCGTTTCTCGCTTGGGGGAGGAATCAACCGACTATTTTCCATTGTTTCCGACTTCACAGGCACGGGGTCCAAATTAATGGGGGGCCGGCGTGTCTGGGGCTTATTGGGATTACTCGGGCTACTCGGTGGCGGCGGAACCACTTTGGGGGTTTCCATCACAGGGGTGCCACTGACCGAGGAACCATTCACGGGGGCATAACCCGTTGTGGGGGTCGCACAATTCCCACCACCTTGACCGTGCGAAGCACAGGGGTAAGCACCTACCGGATCATTTTTCCATGCGGCACGGTAGTGATGCCCATCAAACACTTGTCGAGGTCCTCGGGGAGCTTCCAACATCGTTTCCAAGAAGAACTCGAAATCGTCGGGCTTACGCGTTTCGGAACCCGGTAGCCGTCGGGGCATTTGGCTGGGGTCAGCCGCATCCACCAAGTGCGGGGTCACAATCCCCACCAACTGGGTTTCTTGTTCTTGGGCGGTACTCACACTGAACAAGGCCCCCAAGAAGGGGATGTCCCCAAGCAATGGAACCTTGTTGACCGAACCACCCACGTTGGTTGGAATCAACCCGCCGATGGCAAAGGATTGTCGCGATT
>CAZFDX010000113.1:0-1506 GCA_964518325.1 uncultured Alcaligenaceae bacterium
ATAATAAGCCTCGTCCTGAAAATGCCGAGACCGATGCCCAACTCCGAGGTTACGGTGCTTACATCTTCATGACCGAACCAAAGTTGGGAGCAAAAATTTTACAACAGCTTGCAGAGTCCGACAAAAAGGAATAGCTGATCTTTTCAAAAAAATAGGCGGTCTTTCCAAAAGATATAGACGATTTTCTCCAGAAATGTGAAATTCGCACCCATATCAAATTATCGTCTCTGGTCTCCTTTCTGCTCACCTTTGATGAGTAATGTTCCCTTATCCCGATCCGATGAGGGAGCGGTCGGTTTGGTATCGGTCTCTCCATAAGCTCGGAAACGGAATTTACCTCCTAAAGGCTGCGAAATCATTCTTTCAATCGGCGCAGGTTGAGGGAGCATATCGTTTGGTGCCGGTCCCAGTTTCGGGCCGGAATTCGATGGGGGCATCACTCTTTCCGTCGGCTGAGGCACAGGTCGGCTGGGACCTCCATCATAGCGAAAAGTTCCTTCCGGTTTATTGGGGGCAGCAGAGGGATTCGGTGCAATACTCGGCTCGGGCACGCTCTGAGTTGGAGGAGTATTCTTTAGATTCAGTGGAGCGGGAACCGTCGGATTCCCCAAATCGGCCCCGATGGGTTGATAGGAAAGTGAAGGCGAAAAAACGGGAGCCGGTGCTATCGTTGCAGGAGGTGTGAAGTAACTCACAATGGGGCCGGATTGCGGGTAAGCGAGAACAGAACCAGGGGTCAGAATGAACGTGGCGCGGAATCGAAATCGACGCCGACAAACTTCTTCCGTGTCGTTACCTTTGTCCGCATCGGTAAGGAAAAGTTGGCGGGTCGCTGCCCCGACTCCTCCGATTAAACCAGTTGCAGATTTTCCACTCAGTTTGAATATCTCATCCGCCTGAGTTGTCGGACTCGACCAGAAACTAAAACTCAAACCTCCTATCAGAAGTGATTTCTTCACCCAACACACAATACGCATCGTTGCTACTCCTTGTAATCTTCCCAATTCCGCTGGGATGCTTCATTGTAACCAACCCCAATGGAGAAAGATTCAACAGAAATCGATCCATGCTGAAATAATGGGCCGATTTTAACGATTACATTCTTCAAAACGATTACACGAGATAAAATCACGGAGATAAAATCCCCTGAGTTGTCCAATAGAAAATAGATCACCAAGCTGACCACCAAGCTAGGATACCTTCCATGTTTGAAACCCTATCCAGCCTTTGGAAAACCGTGCGTGGAAATCACGATCTCGAAAATTCTTTTGCTCAAGCTCGTCAACGGGTTCCCGTACCCACACTCTGTCTATTGGGTCGAACACAATCTGGAAAATCATCGATTACAAAATACCTCACGGGTTCAGACGATGCCGAAATTGGTGAAGGTTTCCGACCCACCACGAAACATGCGCGAGAATATCCCTTTCCAAATGCCGATTCCCCTTTACGGTAGACCCTTTATAAACGCGGAATCGAGTAGCCTCCCTACGGTTTTACCGAGGA
>CAZFDX010000114.1:0-8066 GCA_964518325.1 uncultured Alcaligenaceae bacterium
TGGTTATAAGGGACGGTATCGCGACCTTGGGTACCGACATTCACCTGCACGATACCTACTTTGTGGTGGCTCACTTCCACTTCGTGATGGTCGGGGGAATGGTGGTCGGTCTTCTGGCAGGGATTCACTTCTACTGGCCGAAGATGTTTGGCGTGATGTACTCGGATTTCTGGAGCCGATTTGCCGCAGTGCTGATTATTGTGGGCTACGCCCTGACCTTTGCTCCCCAGTTTTATTTGGGTCTGCACGGGATGCCTCGACGATACCCCAACTATCCTCCGGAAATGCGAGTCTTTAACGTGGCTTCCACCGCAGGTTACTTTGTCCAAGGTGTGGGGTTCATCATGGTGGCGACCTACCTGATTCTGTCGTTGATTAATGGCAAACGAGCCGGCCGCAACCCTTGGAAAGCAACCGGTATCGAGTGGGCCACCGAATCGCCCCCAGTGCTGCACAACTTCGACAAGACCCCTGTTGTGGTTTGTGGCCCTTACGAATATCCTCTGAACGTCATGCAAACGGGAGAAAAAGCCGATGTCCGCTAGTCACGGTGGAGTCCTGAAACATCACTTTGAAGACATCGAACAACAACGCAGTTCCGAGCGGATCGGCATGTGGATGTTCCTCGCAAGTGAGGTGTTGTTTTTTGGTTGTGTATTCTTCGCCTATACCTACTATCGCTACTTGTTCCCCCACGAGTTCGCGATTGGTAGCAGCAAATTGAACGTGACCATCGCGTTCATCAATACCTTGGTTCTGTTGACGAGTAGCCTGACGATCACTCTAGCGATTCGGGCTTGCCAACTAGGTCAGCGCAAAGCACTGATTGCTACGTTGGGCGCAACCGTTCTCCTTGGTTTTGTGTTCACGGGCTTCAAGGCCTACGAATACGCGGAAGATTGGCACGAACAATTGGTCCCCGGAACCCGTTTCAATGAAGAGCAGTTCCGCGATGTCAAGTCGCCGATCGATCCAACCAAGGAAATCCATGTGGATCGAATCAAACTGTTCTTCTCGTTCTACTATGCCATGACCGGCATTCACATGCTGCACCTGTTGATTGGTGTGGGTGTGGTGTTCTATCTGTTTGCTCGGGCCGTGTATGGCAATTTGACCCCCGAACGATATGTTGCGGTGGAAACAACGAGCCTTTACTGGCACTTGGTTGATGTGATTTGGTTGTTCGTGATGCCCCTACTCTACATGGCAGGCCCCCATACGAGTCTCCATTTCTAATGGAAGCGAAGGGACCAAAAACCGGATTGGGTAGGATTTAGTAACTGTTACTTTGAAGAGAATTCGAGGACCACATGGCTGACCATAGTTCACACAGTAACTCTCATGGGCATGTTGAAGATAATCCCGCTGCCC
Source organism: uncultured Alcaligenaceae bacterium (assembly GCA_964518325.1). Classification (GTDB taxonomy): domain Bacteria; phylum Planctomycetota; class Planctomycetia; order Gemmatales; family Gemmataceae; genus SKW135. The sequence continues at coordinate 1,372 of CAZFDX010000114.1, forward strand.
ACGTCGATAGCGTTGGGCAATTGCTTATCATTTACACTCTGATTGCCATTGGTACGGTAATCAGTCTGTTCGTCAATATGTCTCCGAGTTGGAAGCAATCGAGTGTTGTGATCCACCTTGCGATTTCGGTTGTTCAGGCAGGGTTGGTCGGCTATTTCTGGATGCACCTTCGTCGGGCGGATCCTCTCACATGGCTGACCGTGGGATGTGCCCTCTTCTTCACGGCACTCCAATTTATTCTGACTCTCGGTGATATCCTCACGAGACACACAGGCGCTTATTAAGATGATTGGCTTATCTCGAAAAGTGTTAGGGTCGGCCTTGCCGGCCTTTTTTTGTTTCACGCTGCTCGGCTGTTCTGGTTGTGGTCAAGGTTCGGAATATCAACAGGATTTGCTTTACCCCCTCCGGACCGATCCGATTGTCATTGCACTGCCTCCGAAGCCACCGGAGAAACTTGAACCGACCGGCGAGCTAGATGAGGGGATTCTGCGGCTGGAGGCTCGGGGCGGCAAACTGCTCAAACCCGAGAGTATTCCCGAAGCCACACGCACGGCCCTTTCACAAACCCTGACCAAATTATTCGGAAAGCCCTCGGCCCCACAGGTTCCAGACTCGGCAATTGCTCAGGAGCTTGAGCTAGATCAAGAATCGCTCAAGGTCGGCGCTCAATTATTTCGCTCGAAGTGTCAGCATTGTCATGGCATGACGGGGGATGGTCGAGGAACGTCGGGGCCATGGACGTATCCCCACCCGCGAGATTATCGCCAAGGGGTTTTCAAATTCATCTCGACACAAGGAACGACGGCAGGCCGTCCCTCTCGGGCTGATTTGTTACGCACTCTCGAAAACGGCCTCAGTGGCACCGCAATGCCCTCCTTCGCGATGCTCCCCGAAGAACAAAGGGCCCATTTGGCAAGATATGTGACGTTTCTAAGCCTGCGGGGAAAAGTCGAGCTGGAACTGATGAAGTTGATACTCACCGAAGAGGTGAATCCCGAATCCCTACCGAGTGAAGCCAACGAGATTCTCCAACGTGAATTGTTGCATTGGCAAGCAGCAGAAAAAGGGATCATAAAAACGAACATCGTGGAGCATCCCGTCGGATCAAAAGAATTAGATGAATCGATCCGTCGAGGCGAGAAGCTGTTTACCGATCCCAAAGGTCCGGCAGGTTGTGTTGCCTGCCACATCAGCTACGGTCGCGAAAGTAAACTCCAATACGATGTATGGGGGACCATTATCAAACCGGCCAACCTCACGGAGACTCGTCGGAAAGGCGGAAGCCAATTACAAGCCCACTATTTGAGAATTAAACTTGGGATTCCCCCTGTGAATATGCCCGTAGGAACATTAAGCGAAAGCCAAATATCCGACTTAGCTCACTTTGTGAAAGCCCTTCCCTACCCCAAAGAACTCCCAGAAGATATTCGTAAAAAAGTGTACGGTGAATAAAACTGCTGTACGAAAACGTGTCACCCACCATATCAACATAAAAATCGCAAGGAGTGCCTAGGGAGAGCCGAGGATGGAAAGAGGCAAGCATAGGACGTGAGTCCTAGGGTTCTCCCCTGTAGGTTTCAATCGTGTCAACATGTCAACATGTCAACATGTCAACACGTCAACATGTCCACGTGAAAAAAAAGTGCATGATGCAGAAAACTTCTGCAAGAGAGGGAACTTGACAGGTGATGACTCCCTTTTGACGAAAAATTTTCGATGTTATGGAAGAAGAACGATAGGATTGGAATTCCCAAGATTTTGAGGTATAGGTAAAGTAAAATCACGCTATTCTTGAAATAGGCTCTCCTATTATGGTGGGGGGACGATAACATTTTAGTATTCCGCCGAGTCCGTCATGTTTAAGGAAGACGAATTTCTGCTGAATTCGACTGGGGTCCACTATGGAACAACAGGCCAATCGTATCTCACGAAATGATCTGTTAGAGCTAGATATGCTGGCTCGGGTAGCCCTTGTCTATTGTGTTCGGAAGATAGTTGAGAATGATCTGAACGAATACCCTATAGAGAATGATCTCATGATGGAATCCAAAATCGTTTTAGATTCCATCATGATCGATTTAGCGACTGGCAAGGTAGAACCCACATTATCGTTAGCGAATAGAATTTGGAGGATGGTATTTGATCTTTCGGTCGGATTAGAGATTTATACAAAAAAAATCCTGTGCCGAGCAACCTCATAGATTAGCGATCATGCATGAATGTGCCAAGTTTCTTTATAATACGATATTAGCCATTCAATCACAAAGTTTACCCAGCTCAGTCTACATCGCGCGATCACTCGATTCGATTGAATCAATGATGAAAATAATCCATTGCCTTGATTCTCACAACAAATCGGGACTAATCGATAGAGTTGAGTTCATTTATCAGAATATCTGGCAGATTACAAAAAGTGAAAAAGCCGAGCCAACAACCCCGATCCCAAGAGAAGTGATTGAAAATCAGTTGAACATACCTTTACCAGTACCCAAAAGAAAAATGCAACTCCTGATAAAATGATCGCATGATTGCAATCGTCAACCAAATTGGTCTATTGATTTCATCATTTCAATATAAACGGACAGAATCATATCTAAATCCGCAGAGCATCAAAAGTGTAGAATTGGAATAGAAAATACAGGCTTGCTTTTAAGAGGATTGAACTACTACAAACAAAAACTCTCTATAACAATTCATGAGTTCCCGCATCCAACTTTTTTCATTCAGTACACAAGCCTCCTTTCAAATGTATCGCTCCAACTCTCATTTTTTTTCGTTTTTTTCAGGTTATTACTAAGCTGGTAGAGGGCCATGGATTTTGGTAAAATGGAGTCGTTTCGAGATCAGTTGATTTAATACGTTACAAAACAGTGTAGATTGGGAGGCATTGCAAAAACATATGATCTACTCAGAAGCAACAGACAAACTGTTAGTGGCAGAGGCTGCAGAAGCGATGATCTTGCATGCCAAAGCAATCGGTGGTGATGAATTTGCTCAAAAGATTGCTCAAGCCTATATATCCAGTCTTGAAAAGACAGAAGAAGGGGGAAAAGCAATCCTTGAGTCGAAAACGCACCAACAAGCACTTCAGCAGATGGATCAAGAACATCAACAAGCACTTCAGCAGAAATACCCATCGCTTCAACAGAAATACCAAACGCTTCAGCAGAAAGAACAAGTAATTCAGTATTTCAAACGTATGGGGCCATTGTGGGCGAAAGATGCGGAAGCTGCCAAAAAAGCACAAGACCTGATTGAAGCTGGTCAGTTTGAGGAAGTCGATCAGCTTTTGACTGAGCATGGATTTTGATCGACCTAGCACCATCTAGCGAGCAGGCTGCGTACCCCGAGCTTATAGTCAAGGTGCGTAATAATCGAATGGCAGATTAGGGGGGGCACCAGTGATACCGAACGATGTTTTGCTCATTCAAATGATCTAACGACAAACCACGATATAGGTCAATCAATAACCATCCGCACTCAAACGTTCAGTGATTTGAACCAACCATCCGCACTCAGGCGTTCAGTGATTTGAACCATTTGGATTGCTTAACTTTTTTCTGACGTTCCATGATTGTTCATGAGTTGGTCGAACTCTACCCAAGTCATCTTGTAACCGTAAGTTTGGTCTTTAGGAACCCAAACGATTGTCCCGTTGGATACTTTCAGGCGACCAAATGCTTTCCCATCGCGTTTAATACTAAATTCGACGTCGGCTTTACCAAGTTGTCGCTCTGGGATCGAAAACATCACTTCATGCTTTGCCATAGATTTCACTCCATCGTGGTGACCTAGTTTATGTTCTTATCGAACTCGATACGATCTTTTCTGGACGGAAATTACATCTCCGAAATGATCAATCGCTCATCAAATGTAGTTTCAAGCGATGTGATCGATGATCCTTTGATTCTTTCACGTCATCAACATCGCCCGATTATGCTCTTGCCGCGTTCATTCCATTCTCCCCCACTTTGATATTTTGTGCCTTTTTCCCCATCTTCTCGCTTTCTCCCTCTTCTCACATTGTTGAGCCGACTCGGCATCAAAAAGCGTCTGAAGGTGTGCGATAACGCACCGCATCGGGGCGAATCGTTTTTCGAGGTTCGTTTATCTCCTTTCTCAAAATTCGCTCGATTTTGCACTTGCTCAAAACCCCATCATTCGGATACAAGGGGCTTCTATCCGAGGCTGGCTTTGGCCTATAATGAGTGTATGAGCGGGTCGAAGAAACCAAATCAGGATAAAAAGGCCGACACCATTGAGGTGGTTTGTCGCAATCGCCGTGCTACGCATGACTATGAGATTCTCGATCGATTAGAATGCGGGATCGTTTTAGTCGGTACGGAAGTGAAAAGCCTTCGCGATGGGCATTGCTCGTTGAATGATGCCTATGCCAAACTGGATGACGGCGAACTCTTTTTGGTGGGTTGCGAAATTCCGGAATATATACATGGAAATCGTTTGAATCACAAACCCAAACGAACTCGCAAACTTCTGCTGCATCGTTCCGAGTTGAATCGTTTTGCGGGAAAGGCCACTCAAAAAGGGATGACGCTCATTCCTTTGCAGGTGTATTTCAAAAATGGACGGGCCAAAGTAGAAATTGCCGTGGCTCGTGGGAAGCAAAAGTACGACAAACGGCAAGCCCTGAAACAAACGGAAGCCCAAAAAACGATTGCCCGTGAAATGGCCCGCAGACGTTAAACTATCCCATTCGCCTTTTGTGGAGATCGCTCATGGAAGGGTATCTCAAGCCTCGTGTTTTGCTGCTATTGGTGCTGCCGATTTGCTTTACCTTCGGTTGCAATAGCCCCCCTAAAAATTCGGGTCCTAAATCCTTGGCCCCAGGCGAAACCATCGAAACCTTCGAGGTTCCCTTAGTTCCGGTGGCAGATAATCGCTTACGGGTCGATTTTCAAAAACCATTTGCGGAACCGCCGGCCGTGCAGGTGAAAATCGTGGAACGCGATGCCCCCGATTTGAAGCTCGAAGTCATCGAACGCCGCCCCGATTATTTTGTTGTGCAAACACCACCTGCTTCCTTTCTCAAGAAGGAATATACTCTCAGATATACCGCTGTCGGTAATCCTTCGATCGTTGGGAAGTGACGTGCATCTGATTGGTTTGGTCGAATCGAGTGAACATGTCTGTTGTCGTTATCGATTGCGGGCTTTTCTTCCAGCGCTTCGGGCGGCGGGACATCATATTGAACTGCTCGAAATCCCTCGAAATCTCAACGCCCGTTGGCAATTACCACACCGAATTCGCAAGGCCGATGGCGTGATTTTATTACGCCGACTTCTCAGTTCTTGGGAAATTCAGCGGATTCGTCGCGCGACCCCCCGTTTGATTTTCGACATCGATGATGCCGTTTGGCTTCGCGATTCCTATTCCCCCAAAGGGTTACACGATCCCAAAAGGTTGCGTCGCTTCACCCCAATTGTTCAATGTGCCGATCTGGTGGTCTGTGGGAATCGGTTTTTACAACAACAAGCCGAACGATTCGGGGCCAAGGCCACTTGTGTTATTCCCACTTGTGTGGAACCCCGAGAATATCCTTTGGCACAACATTCATCCGAGCAAACTACTTTAGTTTGGATTGGTTCTTCTGCCACTCTCAAGGGGCTAGAACAAGAAAAAAATTTGTGGGAGTCCATCGGTCGAGCGATTCCGAACTTACGTTGGAAGTTGATTTGTGATCGGTTTATGAAGCTCGATTCGATGGAAGTGATCGAATCGCCTTGGTCGGAAACATCGGAAAAAATCGAATTGGCTTCGAGTTCCATCGGAATCGGCTGGATACCCGACGATGATTGGAGTCGCGGGAAATGTGGGCTGAAAGTTTTGCAGTATCTGGCAGCGGGTTTACCGGTGGTGACCAATCCGGTGGGGGTTCATCCCGAAATGGTGATCCCCAATTACACGGGTTTTTTGGCGCAAACCCCGCAACAATGGATCGAAGCAATTCAAAAATTATCCCAAAATCCCCAGCTACGCCGTACATTTGGGCACAACGGGCGGCAATTGGTCGAAGAGCGATACTCCGTAACGTGGGGGGGGAAATTATGGGTCGAAGCGCTCGAAAAATTATCGCCCCCCCCCTCTGAGATTGAATGGTTTTTTGCACCCGATGTGCCAGCTTGGGAACTGAATCTTGAACGAGAAAAACAAGCCGGTCGCGTCCAAGTCATCAAACATGGGAAACACCGCACTGTTTACAAAGTGTCATTTGCGAATGGTCAAACGGTTTATTGGAAACATTGTCGGCTGAATGGTCCGCGAGCTTGGTGGCGTGAAGTTTTTCGCGGTCCCAAGGCCCGTCTAGAATTCAACAAAGCCCTTGAATTACGACGCAGAAATATCCACACCATCGAACCGCTCGCGTGGGGGAAGTTCAAAGGTTTTTATCCTAAAGGGAGTTTCCTCATCACCAAAGAACTCGAACAGGCCATTCCCTTAGATGAATTTCTCCAACGGCCGTTGAACATGGCCGAGAGAATCACGATCACCCATAACCTAGCCGATTTTTTCGCGCAACTGCATCGCGAGGGGATCACACATCCCGATCCTCACCCCGGAAATTTATTAATCTCTAAGGATGCTTTGGCCCCTTTTTATTTGATTGATTTACATGATTTAGAATTTCGGAAATCGTTGAGCTTAAAGCAACGAATCGAGAATTTAGTGCTGTT
>CAZFDX010000115.1:0-1625 GCA_964518325.1 uncultured Alcaligenaceae bacterium
GGATTGGTCTTCGGCTATCCGGTTACTTCCGATGGAAAAGGGAATCTCACGGTGGTCCAAGGTCTTTCCTTGGATGAGTTCGGCAAAGCCAAGTTCCAAAAGACCTTGAATGAACTTCTGGAAGAAAAAGAGTTTGTCAAACACCTGTTAGGATAAATTTTTTCGAGCCAACCCTGCGCCCGACGCCCCGTCCACGAGTCGCAAAATTCCCTCCTCTGATCTATGCCAAACTTCGACGAATTACTTTTGCGAACGAGCCGGACCTTTGGTTTAACGATTCCCTATTTACCGGAACCATATCGTCGGGAAATTACTCTTTCCTATTTGTTGTTTCGCATTGCGGATACCCTTGAAGATGGCGAGCTATGGTCAGAGGAACTGCGAGCCTTGGCGTTGGCAGGGATGGAGCAATGGTTGCAGAATCCTTCGGTTCCCATTCCAACAGAAATTTGGCGGAATTTACCCCCGACAGAGAATCCCGATTATGCAGAGCTGTTGCAGCAAACGCCTGCCGTCATCGAGGAGATTCGATGCTTGGACCCGAAAGTTTCCGAGATGATTCTTTCGCATACCTTGCGATCTCTACAGGGGATGAAATCGTACCTTGAGCAAAATTATCACAACAATCCGAATCTCAGAACCTTAGCATCGTTACGACAATACTGCTACTATGTGGCCGGTATTGTTGGCGAGTTACTCACCGAGATTTTTCTTTATCGATTATCCCCCCCCCCCAGCCGACGCTCAAGCCCTGCGACAATTGGCACCAGCGTTCGGCGAGGGCTTGCAGTTGGTCAATATCCTCAAGGATTCTTCGACCGATGCTGCCGAGGGACGGAATTATTTGCCCATAAACATCGAGCGCTCACAGGTGTTCTCTTTGGCACGTCACGATCTTCTCCAAGCTCAAGAATACGCCAAAATTTTAGCGCAAATCCCCTCACCAGTGGGGGTGCAAGCGTTTGTTATCATTCCGATCGAATTGGCACTGGCCACCTTAGATCGGCTCGAAATGACCGTCGGGGTCACCAAGCTCAGCCGTGCGGAAGTGGCAGAGATTGTTCAACGGGTCGAAAGGAATTTGCAGATCGATTCTTCGCAATCTCCCTTGCGACTCGGCCGATCGAGCCAATAATCTTTTCCCGTTCCCCCCCCCTCGTTGAGGAACGATCTTGATGTGCTTGAATCCGCCTTTTCTGTTTCTTGGAAAATTCGGGGAGAAAATAGAATCATCCTACCCTTAACCCGCCAAGCTCAGGTTGGTAGCTTGCAGCGGAGTAGGAGAGACTGCAAAAAATTTCATCTTGATCTGTCGGCTCGAAGCGGTTATGGATGAGCGGCCTGAAAATAGCTTCGAGGGGTCTATGAAACATCTTTTTTTGGGGCTGAGCCTTCTCACTCTCTCCATCGGAGCGGGGTGTACCAGTGATACCCACGAAACGCAACGCGAGACTGCCCAAAAGCCCGTCAAAACCAGTAATGTGATCGATCCGAGAAAATTACCCGGCGGAGATCCGAAAGCTGCGATTCGAGCCGATACGGTAGCCTCGGCGGTGGTTGCTGCCAACAAGGATGGACACGGCCTCGAACCCCGCGGCGTGTTGAAGGGGGAGACAGGAGCGGGG
>CAZFDX010000116.1:0-1919 GCA_964518325.1 uncultured Alcaligenaceae bacterium
GCCGGCGTGGCCGCCACGATCGATTATCGCAGAGATATTGGGGACTCATTTGGTGAAACGGGTAGCCGCAGCCAGCGATTATGCAAGGCCTTTGAAGCCATTGAGGATTACGAAAAGCAGTTGAGCCAACATCTTCTACAAACGATTGCTCAAGCAGGACCCTTTTGGATTTACGGCATTACCGAACCCGCTCGCGTGCAGCAACGGGTCCCAACGATTTCCTTCACCAGCCGAACCAAAAGCCCCAAAGAGATTATGCAAGGATTAGCCGAACGGGGCATTTGTGCATGGGCCGGTAACTTCTATGCACTCCCCCTCACCGAAGCCCTGCAAGTCGAACCTCAGGGCTTGGTTCGTATTGGTGCTTTACACTACAACACTTTTGAAGAAATCGAAATGTTTGGGAAAGCCCTTAAGGAATTAGCTTGAGGACGTACCTTCCTTATCTCTCCTCTGATTTGCTGTGGGGTCGAGTTTTCAACTACCGACTAGCTCAGTCAGGATAGGTTAGCCCCTTCTGATTTGCTGCTGATCGAGTTTTCACCTCTTCTTTTGATCCCATTTTTCTTATGTTGAAAACATCGACGTTTTTTGCAAACGGTAACGATAAAACGGAGTCAACCTCATGCGAATGTTTTTGCTCGGTGCTTTCGTGCTTCTGATACCTTGGCTCAGTTCTGCCCAAGCACCTAACCAAACCGAACTATTGGTCGATAATCTGAAGGAACCCTTTGGGGTGACCTTCCTCAACGGCGAAGCGATTTTTGTCGAATATGGTGGGCACAAGGTTCGCAAAATCGATTCTAAAGGTGCGGTTGTCGATCTGGCGGGCAACGGCAAAAAAGGCTACACCGATGGCAAAAACTCAGAAGCCAGCTTTAATCAACCGCATAACTTGGCGGTCGGACCCGATGGCAAAATTTATATTGCCGATACCTCGAACCATGCAGTTCGTGTGGTCGATACCAAATCGGGTTTGACTTCCACCTTGGCCGGCAACGGAACCAAAGGCTTTGCCGGTGACGGAGGCCCCGCGAAAGAGGCTCGGTTCGATCAGGCCTATCATGTGGCGGTCGATCCGAAGGGAGAAAATCTGTATGTTTGCGATTTAGGAAATCGTCGCATCCGTGTGATCGATTTGGCCAAGGGGACTATTCGCACGGTGGCAGGCAACGGCGAAAAAGGAGTGCCCAAAGATGGGGAACTCGCGGAGAAATCCCCCTTGGTCGATCCACGCGCCGTTGAAGTCGATTCAGCGGGGCGAATCTGGATTTTAGAAAGGGGCGGCCATGCTCTGCGTGTGGTTGAGAATGGCAAAATTCGCACCGTGGCCGGCACGGGTAAAGCTGGTTTTAGCGGGGATGGTGGACTCGCGAAAGAGGCCACCTTCAACGGACCCAAATTTATCTCGTTCGACCCCAAGGGAGATGTCCTGATCTGCGATACCGAAAATCACTGTGTCCGAAAATACTTTGTCCAAACCGGTAAGATCGAACGGGTCGCCGGCCCGGGCAAGAAAGGGAAGGGGGACACGAAAGGGAATCCTCTGGAGGTCGGTTTGAATCGACCTCACGGAGCGACGATTGGTCCCGACGGTGCGTTGTACATTGCCGATAGTGATAATTCCCGTATCCTTCGAGTGAAGTGAGTGAAGTTCTCGGAAGAGGGCTGGCATCCTAATCTCTTCAAGTGATGAAGTGAGTGAGGTGGGAAAAGTTTCTAGGCTTCGGTAAATTCCCCATCGACCAAGGCATATTCTCGTTGGCAAGCCAAACAGGTAAAATGCAACTGAGTGGGGACCTCCTCGCTAAATCGGCACAGCAGTTGTCCACATTTGCAGACCGCCCCCACCACCCGTGCGGGATTACCCAAGGCCAAGGCAAAATCGGGAATCGATTTGGTCACGACCGACCCCATTC
>CAZFDX010000117.1:0-2860 GCA_964518325.1 uncultured Alcaligenaceae bacterium
GGCTCACATAAGTCAAGGTACGTTCATTTAGCCCCAAACGAAGGTCAACCGCCAAGGCCGCATCGAGTTCCGTTGGTGCTTGGCGAACGGTTTTCATCACAGCCAAGATGGTACCCACTAAGGTGCTGCCAACAACGATCGACCATTTGAAGGTATCGGAACTCTGAGGAGACACAAACGGCAGTACCAGCAGACAGAATCCCGCGACGACCCATGCGATTCCCCAAGCGAACCCCAGATGATTTATCAGGTTTTGGGCCAACAAGCGATGGCGCGCTCGCCGAACTTGCAGTTCGGTGGAGGAAAGGTTCGATAAAGTCAGTGGCATAAAAATGCTCCCCCGAGGATACTGATATTATTGTCTGAATAAGGGAGAACTACAAGCAAGGATTTTGTCACAACAGGGGAATACTTTCCCAGTTGAAGATGTTGAGTAAGGTCAAAGTTCCCAAATAGCTTTTACAAATTTAACAGTTCAGTGATTCTGGTGAGTTGAATTTCAGAGACGGGCATCACCGACAGGCGGGGCAATCGTGCCAGTTCCCAATCTTTCAATATGGGGTCGGCTTTGACCTCTGCAAGTGTGAGAATACGTTCGTATCGAACGGGTTTATGAACGGTAACGAGAGGACCTTCCTCGGTGAGTTTCGCGTCCTGTTTGCTCTGCATTTCACCTACGATGGCCTTCACTTTCCCCGTATGGTAGAAGAAAATACGATCCCCCTTTTTCACCGCTCGAAGATATTTCAGGGCCACGGGGTTCGAGACACCGGTCCAATCGGTGGATTTCTCTTCGATGAGATTGTCAATCGAGTATTCGTCGGGTTCCGATTTGAAAAGCCAAGTCGCCATGAATTCACCTCCCTGCGAGATAGGATAATTACACTTTGGACTCTACTTTTTCCGTGTCCATCGCAAGAGCCATCACCCAATCATAGGTCCAAATCATTGCCGGAAACCACACGAGTTCACTGAGTGTCGATCCGGGATAATCACGGAGAAATTCCAGCCCCTTTCGGTAGGCATACATCAAGCCGGAGAAGGTTGGTTCATACTCCGGAAGGGCTTTGGCTGCCCAAGAAGCAAAATTCGTGACCAAGAAAAACAAAAGCGTAGCCAACCCTCCAGTTCCAAAAATACGGAACCAATTCCGGTTCGATGCCCCCCCCACGAGAGTTTTCCCTAGCAGGAGGTTCAAGGCCAAGCAAAGATAAACAATCGGTACCGGTTCCCAACCTCGGGAGATGTATAAAAGCACGTCACCCACAAGGGCCGAAGTGAACAAACAAGCAGCCCCTAAAGTCCATGAAAGCCTTGTTCCACAAAACAAAGCGAATCCCATGAGGGGAGGAATCACCCAAATGCGAATTTCCGATGGGAGATGTGCGGGTAAAAATCGAAACAGCACACAAAGAACCGAAAATAACACAATCACCAGCAAAGGATAACCACGCATAAGAGATTTAATCTATCCACAATAGGGTTCAAAAATTAAATCCTTATTTTAGGAAATGACTCGACTACGGGCAAAATTCCTTCCAAAGAGTGGCCTGTTTGGGGTAGAATAATCCTTAGAAAATTCCAAATTATCCCGAAGGTTGTCGCGTGCCTCACTCGGAAAGGGGATTTCTCACTAGGTTCTCATAGCACAGGGGTTAATTTTTAATCTATGAAGAATTTTTTGGAGACACGTTGTGAGACTACTACTCGTCGAAGATAACAAACCCCTTGCCCGCGCACTTCGACAAGGGCTTGAGGAAGAGAATTTCGCCGTCGATTGGGCGGAAGATGGGGAAGAGGCAGACCATAAAGTTCGCACAACCAACTACGATGCGGTCATTCTGGACCTAATGCTTCCCAAGAAAGATGGCCTAACCCTACTGAAAGGGTGGCGAGAATCCAATATCTCAACGCATGTGATCGTGTTGACGGCCCGAGGCTCTTTGGATGACAAAGTTAAGGGGCTTGATTCCGGTGCCGATGATTATTTGACGAAACCTTTTGAACTGGAAGAATTGTTGGCTCGGATTCGGGCCTTGGTCCGTCGGAAACATCAAGTCAAAGACCCCATTCTCAAAATTTACGATCTCGAAATTGATACCTCGGCCCGATCGATTAAAAGGGCAGGCAAACCCGTACACTTGACTCCGAAGGAGTACGCCCTGTTGGAATTTCTGGCTTTTAATCGTGGCAAGGTGGTCACTCGAACCATGATTTGGGAACACCTTTGGGATGAACACGATGAGAGCGTTTCCAACGTGGTGGATGTTTATATTCGTTATCTCCGTAACAAAATCGACCGCGACTTTACCCCTCAACTCATTCTCACCAAGTGGGGAGAAGGATACATGCTGCGTGGCGATGATGAAGAAGAAGTTTCCACATGAACTCGATTCGTCGGACACTTTTGCTTTGGGTCACTCTCTTGTTCGTCAGCACCACCGTGGCGGTGGGGGCGATTGTTTACGATTCTTCTCAGGATGCGATTAAACAAAAATGGGCACATTCCATAGATGCTGCCAAGCAGAGTTACGAGGAAAAACGTGATGAGGCACTTCAAGAACATGCCCGTTTACTTGGTCGCACGGCCCAATCTCAATTCAATCCCGATTTACTTCCCGCTGCCCACCGTGCCAACCAAGTTTTCCTCATGCTCAATGGCTTTTTGCCGAATTCCGTTTTGACGAACCATTATTTCTTTGTTTCAACCCGATTAGGTCCGACTTGGTCAACAAGAACACTTCCTTTAGCAACCCAATTGAAGATCGATGAGGAAATTATCCATCGGGAAGCCGATACCTGTCTCTTAAACACATTTGACGCTGCCGAGCACCCTCCTCTGTTTAACTACCGTTGGTCG
>CAZFDX010000118.1:0-2892 GCA_964518325.1 uncultured Alcaligenaceae bacterium
ACTGGAACCAGTCCCTGCCTTGTTTCGTTGCCCGATCGTGCTGGTAAAACCGCCGATGGGTCTTTCCACAGCGGAAGTTTACAAGCGCTTGAAGGTGCCGGAATTTCCTCACAATGGTTCCGAGTGCCGACAGGCTTTTAAGGAAGGGGATTTTTCGAAGCTGGGTTCGCTGCTGTTTAATCGGTTACAAGAACCTGCGTTTGAAATTTCGCCGACTGTGAAAAGGTATTACGAACAGCTCCAACAAGTTCCGACGCTGGGATGTTTGTTGAGCGGTTCGGGATCGTGTTGTTTTGCGTTATGTGAGACTCATCAGGATGCTCGATCAATTGCTGAGAATTTGTCGAGAGGGTTGCGACCCGATGAGTTAGCCGCCCCAGCCCAGATATATGTCACCGCGACTTTGACCGATTAGTCCACCATCGGCCGATAAGGAGATTTGCCGTGGTCATCACTGAAGTACGCATCAAGCTGGTCGAGGAAAATAACGAACGGCTCATGGCGTTTTGTTCGATCACACTCGATAATGCGTTTGTGATACGAGATTTAAAAATTATCGAAGGGACCAAGGGATTATTTGTAGCAATGCCCAGCCGCAAGTTAGCGGATCGTTGTCCCCGTTGTGGCACCAAGAACCACCTACGAGCGCGGTTCTGCAATTCCTGTGGGAACCGCCTGCATGAAGAAAGGGCCACCCGCGATTTAGAAGGGCGGGCCAAACTGCATGCAGATATTGCTCACCCAATCAATAGCGTCTGTCGGGATATTATGCAGCAGGCCATCATCAAGGCCTACTACGAAGAAAAAGAAAAGGCCAAGCTGCCCGGATACGTTTGCACCTACGATGATTACGATGGCGGCGATTATGATCCCGAATTCACTTCGGAACCTCGGACTGTGGAAATGAAAGGCTATCGGCACCATTCCGGTCATTCTCCGATTAGTCGACCGAACCACACCAGTACACCAAGCAAAATCAGGAGCGAAATCGACGGGTAAGATCGGGAAAGGTGCTTCGGAATTCGCGGTTGGGAGCTGATCCTAAAAATTTAGATTTTGGTTTGGACCTCCTCAGAATCGTGAAGTACAAAGAATCGTTCCAGATTCGGCGTCTGTTTGTTTCACACTAGCCCATCTTGTCATCGAACCCAATCTGCCTGATGCTAGGGTCTTTCTGTTCCCGATTCGGGGTCTGATGGTGTGTTGGCATCGGCTTCCGTTTTCGAGCAGAGAACCTGTCAGTTACGGTTTCTCTTTGGGCAACGGGGCTAGCTCGGGGATTTTGGCCCGCAACTCGCGATATTTTTTCACCTCATCCGGTTTGTTGGTGGCCGTATACAGTTCAATCAGCCGATCGAGCGATTCGGGGATGCGGATACTATTTTGAGGGGGGATGGCCTTTTCACGGGCTTTCATCCCTTCGTAGCCTTTCAGCAAAAATGGCTCGGCATCGGCGTATTTTTTCTGGGCAAGCAATACCTCACCGAGAAGCGACATGATGTTAAAGGTAACCCAAGAGTCGTGTTTCAACATCTCATAGATGGCTAGGGACTCCCGTAGCAGCGGTTCCGCTTCGGCATAGCTGTTCAACCTAAGCAGCATCAAGCCAAACTGAGCCAACAGCCCTGCCAGCTGGGGGCTGTCTTTGGGCAAATTCTTGCGTGCATCGGCCTGAATTTCGTGGATCAGCTTCTGGGTTTCTGCTCGCTTGCCGGCTTTGGTATAAGCATCCAACAAATGATCGCCCACCCAGCGAAGGTGGGGGTACTTCTTGGACGAGCGGTAGGCCTCTTCCAGCAGGGGGATCGCCTCCTCCAGTCTTCCGGTATCCTTATAGTTGACACCAAGGTTAGCGACCGTGAACTGCGTGTTGAGATGTTCTCGGCCGAGTTTCTTTTGCTGGATGGGGAGCAACTCCTCAAACAATGGTACAGACTTATCCAGTTGCTTCCGCGACCAATAGCCTACAGCGAGATTATTCATGCTGAGCAGGGTATGGGGGTGTTCGGGCCCGAGCTTCGCCTTGAGGAGCTGTAGCAACTCTTCTTGAAGCGGTAACGATTGATCGAGTTTTCCCATATGAAAGTAGACCCCAGCGAGGTTGTTCATGCTGAGCAAGGTATAGTGATGGTCAGGGCCGAGCTTCGCCTTGAGGAGTTTCAGTGTTTCCTCATATAACGACATGGATTTGTCGAGTTGCTTTCGCGACCAATAGCAGGCGGCAAGGTTGTTCATGCTGAGCAGGGTATCGGGGTGATCGGCCCCGAGTTTGGCCTTACGGAGTTTCAGGGTTTCCTCCAACAACGGCAAGGCTTGGTCGAGTTTACCGAGATCATGATAGACTAAGGCGAGCTGATTCATATTGGTGAGCGTCTCGGGATGGTCCGAGCCCAGGTGACGACGAAACAACTCAAGGGAACGAATCAAAAAGTCGAGAGCAATCCCCGCCTCTCCGATCCCGCGATAGGTAGCTCCCACCGTCCGCAGAATCTCTGCCTGCACCACAGGTTGCTTCGGGAATACCCCCTCGATTTTGTCGGGAGCAAGTTCCTTGGCCGTCCGATCCAGCAACTCGCGGATGGTTGGGTTGTACTTCATCTCGCCGACTAGCAGGCCAACCCGCAACAAATGGTTGGCCTGCTCAACAGGGGATGCATGAACCAGCAATTTATTCTGCAGGAAATCTTTGACCGCCGTTGCGATTCGTTTTTCCTCATCGGCCCGCTGTTTTTCCGCCGTCACTTGAGTGAGTCGTTCCTCTGCCAAGCCCCGTTGCCGTTCCGCCTCCAACCGTTGTCGTTCTTCCTCTGCCCGTTGCCGTTCCGCCTCGGCTCGCTGGTTGGCTTCTTCCGCGCGTGCTTGGTCTTTCGCTTCGGTCTCGGCTCGGGCGAT
>CAZFDX010000119.1:0-4645 GCA_964518325.1 uncultured Alcaligenaceae bacterium
GGATTGCCTGTAAACTTCCTTAAATACTAATCAAATGAACATTTATGAGTGAACAAAGGGCATCATTATGGCTGGTAAGAACCCGCCCCTGACCGAAATCCAAGCCAAAGTTTTTGAGTATATCTTGGATTCGATCAAAAATCGGGGATTTGCCCCCTCCATTCGCGACATCTGCCACGAATTCAATTGGGACTCACCGAATGGAGCGATTTGTCATCTCAAGGCCCTCGAACGGAAAGGCTACATTGTCCGTCCGAAAGATGAACGTATCCCTGGCAAAAAAATTGCCCGTGCGATTGTGATCCCAAGCCATCTAGGTCGTAAACCTCCATCCACCGAAGGTTCGGTCACCTTTCCTGTCTATGGGGTGGTGGCAGCCGGACCTGCGATTGAAGCCATTCCCACCGACGAAACGGCCGATCTTGGAGAAATGCTCGGCGGGGATGAGCATTATGCCCTTCGGGTGAAAGGGAATTCGATGATTGAGGATCACATCAAAGATGGCGATCTGGTCATTATCAAACCGCAATCGACTGCCCACAATGGGGAACGTGTGGTGGCCATGGTGGATGGTTCGGTCACCTTGAAGAAATTTTATCAACGGCGAGATCGAATCATTTTAGAACCCGCTAATAGCACAATGGCCCCCATTGAGGTCGGTCCCGATCGGGACATCAAAATCCTTGGGAAATTAGTCGGGGTGGTGCGTCGCAGTTAATGGGCTTCGGAATCGTTAATCCCATCTTTAATCCCGTCCCTTCCTACGGCATTGTGAGTCCCATTGTTAATCCTGTCCCTTCCACGTTCCCTCCTTCGGCATTGCGAAGCGCACTCCTTCCTACGGCATTGCGAAGCGCATTCCTCCCATCGGCATTGTTAAGCACGTCCCTCTCAGGGCTAATGTTTTGAGATGTATCCTATCCGATGAGACGCTTGCTCCTTGCAGGTGGGACTTGAACACGTTGATTGTCATTTTTGGAATGAGTCTACTTTCCTGAAATCGGGGGATGGAAGAGGTGAACAAATTCGTTGGATTCGGATTTCAAGATGAGAATGGTGTCAATCGGCCTATTCCTATGGATTCTATTCTTTGGCTTCTTTCTTCTTGCGTTTCGGTGCGGGGGCATCTTCAACCGGTTCGATTTCTTGCTCGGCGGCTTCCTCTAAATCCGCTACGGAAGCATTCACGGGCATAGCATCGGGGTTGAGTTTGTGATATTCGAGGATTTTGTTGCGAAGTTCATTCGCGATTGCTGGATTTTCTTTGAGGAAGTTCCGAGATTTTTCTTCCCCTTGACCGATTCGCTGATCGCCATAGCTGAAAAAGGCCCCGCTTTTACTGATGAAACCGGCGGCCAGTCCCAGATTCAGCAGATCGGCTTCGTAGCTAATTCCCGAGTCGTACATCAGGTAGAAATCGGCATTGCGGAATGGGGGGGCAACCTTATTTTTCACCACCTTCACTTTGACTTCGGTGCCTGCCGTTTCATCACCAGATTTAATTTGCGGTCCCCGTTTCACTTCCATTCGGACCGAAGAATAAAACTTCAAAGCTAATCCCCCAGTGGTGGTTTCGGGGCTACCAAAAAAGACCCCCACTTTCTGACGGATTTGGTTGATGAAGATCACACAGGTTTTCGTTCGTGCGATCACGGGGTTCAAAATTCGTAGGGCTTGGGACATCAGCCGTGCTTGCAAACCCACATGGGAATCGCCAATTTCTCCCTCGATTTCGTTTTTCGGAACCAAAGCCGCCACCGAATCAACCACAATCACATCAACGGCATTCGATTTGACTAACATTTCGACAATTTTAAGACCTTCTTCTCCATTCGAGGGTTGACTGACCAAAAGCTCATCGAGATTGACCCCAAGGCGACGTGCCCAAGAAGGATCGAGCGCATGCTCAGCATCGATATAGGCGGCGACCCCCCCTTCCCGCTGCGCGTTGGCGACCGCATGCAAGGCCAACGTGGTTTTCCCACTCGATTCATTCCCAAAAATTTCGATAATCCGCCCGCGAGGAAGCCCTTTGCCTCCAAGGGCAATATCCAAGGCCAACGAGCCTGTTGAAATGCCGACGACCTCTTCATCGCTGGTATTGTTGAGGGTCATTACGGCCCCTTTGCCAAAGGCTTTCTCGATGGCAACGAGGGTATTTTTCAATTCTTTGTCCATTTCCGCCATGTTGGTTCCCTTTGCAATGGTTTTGGAAGAATCGTATTAGATTCGGGATTCTCTCCAACTCCAATTTCTCGATTAGTGTATAGATGTATATTACCCAGAAGGATGGATTCCTGCGAAGTCGGTAGGTGAAAATCTGGTCGAATTGGCTCGAATTTTTACCGCCTTGGAACTTCAAAATTCAACTCAGAAGGGGAACCTTGACCGCGAGCAAGGGCTTGTTGTTTTGAGGAATCTCGATGATTTGGAGGGGGCGATTTTCCAACAGCGCGCTCACTTCGGCATCGCTGGTACATTGGGTCGTCAAAAGGAGTTCATTCGGCTTAGCATGTTGGACCAAGCGAGAAACCAGCTTGACGCTCAGCCCAAAATAATCCAACCGCTCATCGAGGGTGGTCACCATAACGAAGCCGCGATGCAGGCCCGCACGGAAACGAATCGCCTGATGATCGGGCTGTTTGGCCCACTCACCGAGTTGCAGCACAGACCGAACCCCCGCCACTAACTCGCGAAACGAGACCAATAGTCCATCCCCCACACTTTTCACGACGGTTCCCCCCTCTGTTTTCACAATCCGCGAGATCGCCTCGAACCCTTTGTAGATGAGTTCATAGGCTTTGGCGTCTCCTTGTTTTTCCAAGACTGGTTCAATGGAGGTCACTTCGATTTGGGCAAGGGTCACCAGTGAGGCGGGCGTCAGCTGCCCCGGCGACAAAATTTCGTTGGGGAATAATTCTCGAAAGGTGGGTAAGGTCACCGCCCGATGCGCCGTGAGGGCATCGTTTCGGGCTGCGGTTCTTTCCACCTTCAGGAGAACCTCGTAGGGAAAATTATTTTCAAGAATCAGTTTTTGGGAACCCACACCTAAAGGGGGAATGCGTTCCGGTGAATGGTTATCCAAGTTGATTTCCCAACGTCGCAACCCAGCGGAAGGGAGAATTCGCAATTCGGCACTCCAAGGAAATTGGGGGCCACGCAGACGGTAGTTCCCTTCGCTTAAGGTCAGGGGAAGTTCCATTCGTTCGCCGGCTGCCAAACGAATTTGCGCTACCAAATGGGGAAAATGGACTGGCCCCCCCGCACAATAAAGTTTATGATCCCCCTGACGAATTTCGGGGTGGGCTTCAAACACCATTTCCACGGCCGAGACAAAATCGATCTTAAAGGCTTGATCGCAGGTCGGGCATTCTTCGTGTTCCTTGAGTTCTTTTAGCGTGTTTTTTCGTCCACTGGGAACGCGACATAATGGACAAATCACATCCCAACGTAATTGCAATATGCCAACGCCCACAGCCCGCAAACAGGTATCGATCATCATCTCTTCATCGACTTTCAGTCTTTGCGCGAGGGCCAAGGGGCGAATGCGAGCCACCTCCTGAGCTGAAGCATGGATCAGAAAATATTGAAGGATTTGCGTTCCCTTGGGAGATGCTCCTTTGAGGATGAGTTCCTCGATACGTTGTTCCAACACCCTTCGACGTGAAGAAGAAATTTGCGTCATCCCTTCAAAAGGATCGACCCAAGGTTGATCCTCACACAAGGACGAGTCGATATTTTTGTAGACTTGGCCCAACGCTTTTTTCGAGAGAATCCCCATTTGAATTGGGGTAATCAACTTTCCTAAAATCCCTTGCGATTGCACCCGAATGGTATGACGCAGGGTAGTTCCCCCTTGATTATTGGGATGCAACTCGACAATACTTAAAAACCAAGCAAAGGGTCCCTTGTGAAATTGGCGAAGGATCCCCATGCGTTTCCCTTCAATCCACTCGAAAGGGAATTCTTCCCAGTCCATAGAAAACCCAATAGCCCTAGCGTGAGCCAATCGTTTGGTGCCCCCCCCCCGCTGGGGAACCATCTTGTAAGTTGGTGAGGGCAAGCCAATCGTTTTGTTCAATCGTTCTGTATTGGAAACATAAGGCCATAACCGAGCGGGGGAGCTTTTCAACTCCCAAGTAAACGTATAGGATTTCACATCCTTGGCCCCTTGAGGGTCCAACGGGTGATGATTCAAGGGGGTCGGCTCCCGTTTGAGAATCCTTTCGAGTTGTTCCAGAAAATCGCCTGCGTCCGCAGGTCGAGCATCAGGCGATTTCGAGAGGGCTTGGCTGACAAAAGCGGCAACGGCTCCACTCACTGCGGGATTGATTTTTTCTAGATCGGGGACAGGGTCTTTCATCACGGCTTGCGCCAGCAAAGGGAGCCGATTGGCCTGAAACGGGGGACGCCCTGCGAGCATATGGAACAAGGTTGCCCCCAAAGAATACACATCCGCACGCGGGTCGAGATGGTTGGACGAAAATTGTTCCGGCGCCATATACAAAGGGGTTCCCAGCGCACTTCCATCTTGTGTAATTGCCATCGACTCGGATTGGTCCACCTCACGAGCTAGGCCGAAATCGGTGACTTTCACGCGCCCTTCTGGGGTTAATAAAAGATTGGCAGGCTTGATATCTCGGTG
>CAZFDX010000120.1:0-6992 GCA_964518325.1 uncultured Alcaligenaceae bacterium
CGATCCATTTGAACCACCAGTGGTGAACAACTTGGGCGATCCCGAACCCGAAGACCCCGATTTCAAACCTGTGGTTAATACTCCAGAACCGGCCAGTGTGATTTCCGGTGCGATGGGCTTGGGTATTTTGGCGATTTGGCGTTTCCGAAAACGAAACCATCGCTCCCCTTCAATCTCTTCTGAATCTCGCTAAATGGATACTATCGGCACGGAACAAAGAGAGGCCTTTCACCCGTCAATCAAAGATATATACACGTTTTTTGAGGATCAACTTTGCCTATGGAACTGAGTCTGCGGAGGTACACAGCATACGCATTCTCGGCAACGGCTCGATAGCTATGCCCTCTATGCCTCGGTGTGAGCTTTTCCTAAACTCCCTTGAGAGAGCTTTTCCAAATCCTGTGGTGACATCGTGACCGACGAGAAAAACTTCGATGTGTGGTTCTTATCGACCAACACCGCCATGAGACGGGTTCCCTATCATGTTGTTGCCGATTGGCTGGTACAAGGAAAGGTTCTGACGACCGATAAGATTCGCCCCAGTGGGAGCGAAAGCTGGCAACTTGTCTCCCAAATACCCGAACTCATGGTTTATTTATCCCCACCGGAAACCAAGGTTTCCGATATGGCCGAATCGTTGGCCCCCATCGAGATGGATTTTTCTCCCAAACCGTCTGAAGAGGAAGATGACGATGTGGACATGATCCCCTTGATTGACATTAGTCTCGTGCTACTCATTTTCTTCATGATGACGGCCGCCATTGCTTCGGTTTCTCGGATTGCCGTGCCCGATACCTCGAATGGTGCCACCGTCGAAAGCGACCCTGGAATCATTCGGATCGACATCGATTGGAAAGATGGCCGAGCCATTTATGCTCTCGGTCTCGGTTCGCAAAACCCCTTACCCGAGGATGATAATCTCACCACCGATGTGGAACTTTACACTCGAATGGATGAACGATTGGCCAAGGTCACTGTTCCCCCATCGGCTCGTATTGCAGGACACGGGGAACTCCCCTATGAAATTGTGGAAGAGGTGATGAAATCTCTTGATCGCCGTGTCAAACGAGGCCAACTCGCAGATTATTCCATTGAAGTCAACGACCGAGGACGATAAATGGCTTGGTTCATTCGACACGAAGGTTCCCCACAAGCTACGGAAGTTGAGACCGCTCAAGCAGTGATCGACGGCATCCGCGACGGGGTTTGGGCACCGGACGATGAGGTTCGCCAAGAGAACGAAACCGAGTGGCGCCACATCGAAGAACATCCGCAATTTGCCGAGGCATTAAGTGATTGGGAACCTTCACCCCCCAAAGCTCCCGAAGATGAAACCCGTCTCGATATGAACCCGTTGATCGACGTGGCCCTTGTGCTGTTGATCTTTTTTATTCTCACCACTGCCTACGAAGAACTTCGCAAAAAACTCCCCCCCCCCTCGGGAGTTCCGGAAGAAAGTCAACGCGGTATCTCCGAAGGGGACCTGAAGCAAGCGGCCTTTAGTGTGAAGGTCAATCGTTCCGGAGATCGGACTATCTTCTTGTTGGAAGGGGTAGAGGTCGCCCCTGAAAATTTGCAAAAAGCAATGGAGGAGGAAATTAAAAAAACAGGGCGAACCAAACTCGCCATCGAAGTGGATCCCAAATGTTCTTTCGCCGACTTTGTTCGGGTTCAAGATGCTGCAACCGGTGCCAACATCACAGAAGTCATCCGCGTCATCCGAAAGAATCGCCGTGAGGAAGAAGGCCCCTAGGCTATGTTTTGCCATAGGCTTCCCCTCCGTTCCTGACTCCCTCTTCAACGCCCGTCCGTTCCCGATTACTCCTTCACTGCCTCTTTCTGCCTGACTACTTCTTCACTGCCTCTTTTTGCCTGACTAATCCTTCCCCCCCCCACACACACACGGTTCCTGTTCCCGACTATTTCTTCACTGCACCCAGAATTTGAACGCTCCGTTCTTGTCCCCCCTGCACGGTAATCACTTCTTCCTCAGGTTGATCTTGGTTAGGCCAAACCAATCGAAGAGAAAAGCCGTATCGTTCACCAGGTTTTAGCTCGGGCGAATCGGCAATGAATGGCCCACCATGAGCGCCGAATTTTTTCCCATCGATCCAAACTTCTACCCCAGAAGGTGCCTGAACCTTCAGGGAAGCTCGTTCTCGAACCACCAAAGTCGGTTTGGGTAATTCCACAATCGCCTCGGGAGGGGTCAGGACTTCGGGAGTGAGGATAGCCACCCGTTGATTCATCACGATGGGTTGAATCGGGTAGTAGGCAGGGAATAAAGGGACCACTCCCCCGAAAGTCGGCATGGGACTAATACAACATTCGGGATTCCTTTGGATACCCAACGTGGTTGAAGGACGTGGAATCTGCGCCAAAGATAACGAAGGAGGATGACTCCCTTGGGAGACGGGGCGCGGAGCCGGTGTACCAAATCCAATGATGATCTGCCCCCACGAGGTGGGAACCACCGTCAGGAATGCCATCATCACCCAAAGCCGTTGGTTTCTCAACATATGGAATCCCCTGTCCCTCCTCCCCTGCACTATCCCTAACCGATCCGATCCGATCCGATTCGATTCGATTCGATTCGATTCGATCCGAATCGATTCGACCCTTCCCATGCTCATCGTAGCACATGTTTGAACGTAAAACGCCTCATAAACGGGGAATTTTCTGAGAGTAACTCGATTAGGCAATTGATGTTAAATAAATTTGTCCGAAACGTGAATTAAACGGTTGTTCTTGGCAACAAATACGGTTAGAATGAGAGGAACAATTTTTTAACCGATGGTCCGGTTTCTTAATTCGGCCGCAAGGAGTGTGCCACATGAGTCTAACCACTTTAGATTTCGATTCTTCGACTCTCACTTGTGTACTTCGTCAAAGTACCTATCCCGATGTGCGACGCCTGCGGGTTCAGGTGTCTGAAGATACGGTCATTCTCTCAGGCATAGTACCGAGCTTCTTTCTGAAACAAATTGCTCAAGAATCGCTCCGTTCCTGTCTCGGAGGTCGCCGACTGATTAACAAAGTGGTGGTCGTGCCGGCCAAATAGTCCCAAGGGAAATAGTGTCGGCCAAATAATGGTACTGGTGACCGAAAATAGCTGACTTGTGCGGCTGCCCGTCGAAGAATCCCTAAGGAATGAGTCTCGCTTGAACCAAGTTAACCACACCCTGAACGGGTCCCAGCGAGCCACGTTTGAACTCAATAACGAGTTCCTTTTTCCCGTTCGTATCGATTAAGAAATCAACCCCCTCATCGCGAATGGTGAGTTTTCGATTGGTCCATCCCTCGATTGGCTTTCCATCGAGTTGCATCGTAACCAAAACTTCACCTCGCAAACCTGAAACTGCATCCAGCCCGATCTTCCCCTCGAACCGTTTATATTTCCCTTCTAAAGAATACTTCAAGAGCATGCCGGAATGCAATCCAAGGCCAGAATCGTAGCTGGCAATCCGCTCTCCGTTTTTGAGGCACAACGGTTGACCCAAAACATTTTGATTGACCTTGTAAACGAATTTCTCATCATCGAACGAAGAATAAACGAATTCATTTGGCTTGATGGAAGCAAGGTCCAGAGCTTGACCTGCCATCTCATCGATTGCCACAACCTGAGCTTGATTCAAAACCACCTTTTGACGAAACAGATTCTCAACCGTGAGTTCCTTCCCGTTACTGGTAAATTGGGTGACGATGAGTCGATTTCCATTTTGCGTGGTGATTCGATAATAAACGCCTCGGGGTCATCGGGGCCGAGCCAAATCGGGATTGAATACCACCCATTGAACCTTCTCAATCGGAATCGTTTTCTTCTTTCCCATCTCCTCAAGGGTGATCCCCTCTTTGGGAGTCAAACCACTTAAAGCCCCCGTTAAATCTTCATCACTGGTCAGGCGAACCACATCGCGGCCTTTGATTGGTTCGGGAGATTGGCTCGATTCTCGATTCTGCCAACGAATATAAGCCAAGCCAGACATGGGGAAGCTCAACTCACTGTGACGATCCCCCCAATTCGCTTTCCAAATGAGGCTGGTATCTTTCCCGCTGACGAGTTCACCCGCCAACCGATCCCCCGCCAAAGTGACCAACACCGCAGACGTGGGCCAAGAAGGTCGGACCTGTCCCGCTTGTTCAAGCGAGTACACTTGGGAGACGGGGATTTTCTTTTCGCCAAGCTGATAGACATTTTCTTCGATGGACCAACTGGGAGAGGTCAGCACCTCACCCGACAGAGTTTTGAAAGCCCAAAGGGGCATCTCGCCCCAACACAGCGGAGCGGTAACAAATATCCAAAGGATGGGTAAAAAATTCTTCATGTCACTCACTATTTGGCGAGTTCTTCAAACGATTGGTTACCGATGGGATACTGTTTCCAATCCTGATAATCGAAGTGCCACCATTCTCCTTCGTACACCTGAAAGCCCTGTCTTTCCATGGCGCGACGCAGTAAATCCCGATGATAGCGTTGCAGGCTGGTCCCTCCCACATACATCGGAAAAGCCCGATCGGTAAATTCATCGTAGGTGCTGACCATCTCAACGGGTTGTCCTGTCTTAAGATCGTACAAGGTCACATCTACCGCACACCCTCGATTATGTCGCGATCCTTTTTTGGGATCGGCTACGAAGCCATGATATTTCTCGGGGACGGCATCCCAGAACATTTTCGTCACGCGCCAAGGACGATAGGCATCATACACCAGTAGGCCATACCCTTTCTCTTTCAATTCTGCTTGAACCTTGGTCAAAGCCACAACGGCTGGTTTTTGCAGGTAGGCTTTCGCGATTTTGGGATACAACGGCGTTCCCAAAAAATTATCAGCCGTCGCATATTTCAAATCGACCTTAATACCCGTGTCCTGTGTGGGAATCTCCATCAATTGCGGCTTCTGAAATTCTCCTTTTTCTACAGGGGGTTGGGCAGCGAGAGCATCTTTGAGCAACTCATCAACAGGTTTTAATGGCTTGATCCGAAATACCTTTCCTTCTTCCACCCCGAATGATCTGCGTGGGAACCAAATTCCCCCTGCTGTTACCCCTGTCACGTTCCCTTGTGCATCTCGCTTGAAGACTAAATTCTCGCCAAAGTACATCCCAAAGGTGTCCGAAAACAGAAGCTCGTTTTCACCTTTAATCGTCAAAGGATACAAGAACAACCATTCAATCAAGCACCAAGGTTGGCCATCCTTTTCGTAGATGTACAAGGGCATATGATCGGGGCCATATTCACCAATCAAGGGGAGCAATTCCTTGGGGCAAGGGGCCGGTTTTTCTGATGAAATTTTGGTATATTTCTCACCCATAAAGGTGAGTTCTTTCCCATCACAGGGAATAATCAGACCGCTCCCCAAGCGACCATCCAGAATCAATTGCTGTTTTCCACCTTCCACCGTGAGGAAATGGACCTCCGCAAAATATCCCCCTCGGGGACCAAGGATCGATAATTTCCCCAGTCGTTCGGTTAACTCGATCCGTTTGCCCTGATGGACATACGTTCCCTGCAAAAGCTCGACTGTTTCTTTCTTCAAAGGGGTTCCAACAACGGGTTTGTTTGTCAATTGGCCATTACGGGCATCTAGAACACATTTCAATGCCAAGTCGGCTAAACGGGTGGTCACATTATTCGTCACATCGCAAGAAGAGAGAACGACCACGCCAATTTTCTCCTCGGGCAGATAGGCCAACTCGGTCGAAAACCCGTAGATGGCTCCTCCGTGACCGATCCGCTGCTTGCCTTGGAATTCTCCGATAACGAAACCTAGCCCAAACCCCGTTTTTTCTTGGGGTTTTGCAAATTGTAAGGTGAGCATGTCCTTAAGACTTTTTTCGCTGAGCAGTTCCCCACGAGGCAACTTTCCGTTGTGCATGAGAACTTGAAGAAATCGACCAAGGTCCCCTGAGGTGGAATAGAGGCAACCGGCCGGAGCTTCCCCCAACTCGAAATCGGGGGCTTGAAATTCCGCCCCGTGATAGGTCCACATAATCGCTTCGGCCAAATTTTTCTTGATCGTTTCATTAGGGACAAATGAGGATTGGGCCATACCGATTTTTTTCAAGGTTCGATCGGCCACGGCCTGCGCAAACGGCTTTTTATCGATCACCTCTAAGACACGCCCGACAACCGCGATGGCAGCATTCGAGTATTTGAGTCTTTCTTTGGGTGGATAAATTAACGGGAGATCGTTCAAGCTGGCCACCGTACTTTTTAGGTCGGGAGGCTGATTATCGAAATAATTCCCCAAAGGGGGTTCCCGCATGAGACCCGATCGATGAGCCATGAGCATGCGGAGGGTAATGTCGATCCCCGAGTTATTTTTGGGGCGGAACTCGGGCAAGTATTTGGACACAGGTTCATCCAGACTTAATTTCCCTTCTTCTACCAGTTGCATCACGGCAATATCGGTAAATAATTTCGAGACGGAACCCACACGAAAAACAAGGTCATCGTGAGCCTTTTTGGTCTTTTTCAAATCCTGATGGCCGACGATTCCTTGTGCCAAAATTTCTTTATCTGTAACGATGATAAAACCCAGTGAAGGTATTCCTAAACGCTGTTGTTCACTCGCGAGATGAGAACGGAACATCTCCAGATTGGTTTGCAGAATTTTTTGATCCTGACCAAGCGTCGGACGGGCCACGAGAAGCCCTGCGAGCAAAAGCCAATGCCATTTCATAACTTCAACCTGTGTTAGGAAAATCGTCATGGCTAATATACGGACTGTTTTTCGCTCACAATATCTAATCTGACGAAACCGATAATTCCCCCCTGATCGGTGGGAGAAGTGACCTCGACGAGCAGCAGATTGCGTGGGAGAAGTTTGTTGGTAATTTCAATACTCCCCGATTTCCAATCCGAAGCCAGTAACTCCCCGGTGAGGTAGACCGAACCTTGTTCTTGAATTTTCTCGAAGTGCAAAAAAAGCCGGCAACCTTCGATACCCGTTGGTTTTCCGAAGGATCGCAGATGTCGAAGAGTCCCAGAAT
>CAZFDX010000121.1:0-4627 GCA_964518325.1 uncultured Alcaligenaceae bacterium
AAAGTGCCCGTAATGCGCGCCTGACGAGAGGAAAACACAATGGAAAACTACATGGTTTCCGGATGTGCCGTCAATTTCCCGGCCTTTCCGGTCGGTGCCTTTTCTGGGGCTGTTTGTGCCATCACCGGTAGGCAGAAAAGCAAGCTCAGGAGAGAAAGGAGTATTCGTTTCATTGTCAGACCAGATACGACTAGGATGGAGGGCCAATAACTATATTAATAGAATTTTACTATTTAGGTATCTCGAATGCAACCAGTAAAATTTGGTTAAAATAAGACGTACGAGAAGTGACAGTTAACAAATCAATCCCCTCACGATGAATGGCTGATGGTGAGATACAAATCAATTCCCTGATGGTTAATAGTCAACGGCGAGTGTCGATCCTCTGGGTATTTGCTGTCTGACATGGAACAGAGTAACCCCCTTGTATAGTGAACCGGTAGGAAATCAGTGGTTGGTTCTTCTTTTGAAGGTTTGAATAGGGCTTCTAGCGAAATGTCTACCCACAATTTCCATGAATCAAATCGAATAGACGAAGGAAATCGATCTTGTGTTTCAATTCAATTTGGGGCATACCAACACGGGTTAGTATTCTGGGTTTCAAGGCAGTGTCGTTGGTTTTATTAGCATTGATATGAGTTTAGTGCCGGCTCCTGATGCGCTCACCGATTCGAGCAACCCTCATCTTTCAGTAGATGAGTTAGCGTTGCTGCGTTCCACCTTGAGCGACCCGATGCAGGTTGTCTCGTGGGATGCCGTCAAATTGATATTGAAATTGATGGACTTACTGATGAGCCAGACGAGTCGCAATTGGGAAGAATTGTGTTGGCTAGTCCTATGCCGAGAAAAAAAGTTGCTGCAGCAAGAAGATGAAGTGATCCTAGAGGCACTTAAATACGAAGATAATCAATCGGTAGAATTTGTCCGCCGCTTAGAAAATTGGCTTGAGCAAACAGGTGGTGAATTTGGTTTCCAGCCCAGTCGAAGCTCGGTTCCTCTCGAAGAAATTCCTCCGGAGGAGAGCCAAAAGGAACCACCAACTCAGTGGAATAGGGCGATTCGAGAACGCATTTTGTCTGTTGCTTTTCTCATCGGGATTGGTTTGGCTGTATTGAGTATTTTGATGGCGATTCTCGGGGGATTTAAATAGAAGCTGCTCGCTGAGCTACAATTGCTCCTCGGCCACTTGTAACGCACGAAGAAGGCCCATGGCTTTATTCAAAGTCTCTTGGTACTCTTCTTCGGGTTGACTATCCGCGACGATGCCTGCTCCCGCTTGAACATAAACCGTTTGCCCTTGGATCACCATCGTTCTCAAGGCAATACAAGTATCCATATTCCCTGAAAAATCGATATACCCAACAGCACCACCATAAGGCCCTCGTCGATGGGGTTCCAGTTCGTCAATAATTTCCATGGCCCGAATTTTGGGTGCGCCGGAAAGTGTTCCTGCGGGGAGACAGGATCGAAGGGCATCGAACGCATTTTTGCTTGCGCTGAGGGTTCCCGTTACTGTGCTGGAAATATGCATGACGTGGGAATAGCGTTCAACGGTCATTAATTCCGACAGTTTGACCGAACCAATTTCTGCGATACGACCCACATCGTTTCTTCCGAGATCGACCAACATCACATGCTCGGCTCGTTCCTTGGGGTCTGCCAACAATTCCTTTTCGAGTTGTTGGTCTTCGTCTGCGTTTTGGCCTCGTCTGCGTGTTCCTGCCAAGGGGCGGATGGTGACCTGCCGATTCTCCACGCGGGTCATGATCTCCGGTGATGCCCCCACCAGATGAGTATTTCCACTTTGCAGATAAAACATGAAAGGAGAGGGATTCACCACACGCAAAGCCCGATAAATATCAAATGGTCGGGCACGGGTTGTGGTCTTCAGGCGTTGGGAAAGAACAATTTGAAAAATATCCCCTGCTCGTATATATTCTTTCGCTCTCTCAACAATTTGAATAAAGCCCTGACGATCGAAATTCGAGGTCCAATTGAGGGTGACCTTACCAGTGGGGTCTACGTCTGTTAATTGAAGGTCGGCCACACCTTGTTGAAGACGTTCCACTAATTGATCGACACGTTGACAAGCATGTTGATAGGATTTCTCTAAATCATTTCGATCAACGTGAGCATGACATACCACGGCAATGGTCTTCGTGACATGGTCGAAAATCACCATGCGATCGTAAAAGGCGAAACTCAGATCGGGAAGTTTACGGTCATCCTGAGGTGGATTGGGTAAATGCTCGACATATCGTATGGTATCGTAACCGGCGTAACCGACGGCTCCACCCGAGAACCGAGGTAATCCCGCTATTTGGGGGGACTGATATTTTCGGAGCATTTCTTCGACAACGCCCAATGGGTCTCGGGTTTCGATCGTTTTTTTCTGATTCCCTTCGACGAGGTTCACCTGCGACTCATAGGCATCGATACGGGCAAAAGGGCCTGAACCTAAAAAGGAATATCGCCCGTGTCGTTCCCCACCGACCACACTCTCAAACAAGAACGAGTGTTCCCCTTCACGAATTTTGCAAAACGCACTGACGGGGGTCAGAATATCGGAGGTGAGACGTCGATAGATAGGAACCAAATTTGAAGAGCGAGCATAATGACAAAACTCATCAAAAGAAGGAAAGTGTGCCACGAAATCCCATCCAATCTAAACAGAACCTAGAACTTCCAAGACCTGTAAACATTCTAGGGAGAGTTCCAGAAAATGGGTCAGGCGAGTTATGATCTTTGCAAAAGTTCCAGAAAATAGGATGCCCGACTCAGTAGTGTTTGAAGAGTTCAGGGAAATCAGGCAGGGTATCAATTATTTTTATCTAAATCGATGTTCGGATTATTTTTCTCGAACTCGAGTTTGAAATCGAGACCTGGTAACGTAGGTTCTAAACTATCGATGTTGAGATTCTCGATCCTTTCAGAATCCGCATTCTTTTGCGAGCCACCCAATTGGGATGCCTGAGAGGGCGTTTCGGCGGTCCGAACGGGGGCGGGAACAGCAATCCCCTCCATTAACGGTTGGGAAACTTTAAGACCCGGAATCTCCAACGTAAAGTATTGCGAATTCGGATTGGCGAAGAATTCTAGGTAGGCCGGAACACCCGTATCAGAATAGTCTTTAAGCACCTTCCCAGTCTGATCGACGATGCGACCCGTTGGGGCCACACGAGCGTTCTGATCCACAACCTCAGAGAAGATTTGTTCCAGCTGTCGCATTTCCGCTGCGAGTTTGTGATCCCAAAGATCGACCTCAGTATCCAAATCGTCAAGTTCTTCCATTTGTTTTTCGTTGACCGAAGGGCCGACCCCGATGAGAACGAATTTTAAGGGGTTCCGTTTCTTTTGAGCAATTTGCTTCGAGAGTTTAACAGTGTAGGCTTTCACCTCTTCGAGGTCGTGGATTTCGCCATCGGTAATAAAAACATAAAAACCAAAAGGAGCATCCTTAAAGCGTTCTGTAAAGTATTGGACGGCAGGAAGTAATTGGGTTCCGGTGCCAAAATTGGTGGGAGCATTAAAGGTAAAGCGCTCGACTTCGTCACCCGTGAAATCGCCAAGCACTTCGTATTGGGAGCCGCCCGGACCGGTGGCCCAGTAAATACAAGTGGTTCCCCCATCAGCATCGACCTTGCGAGCCAAATAAGCACAAATTTTTTGAGCGACGGGGCTAACTTGGTTGACTGGTTTTTGGGTGGCAAATAACGGAGAAACTGTTCCTGCCCCCACGCCATAGAGAGGGGCCATCGAACCGGAGCCATCCAAGGCCACACCTGTTTGACATCCTTCTTTGTGGGGTAGCATGAGAATGGTAGCGGTCACTTTGACCTTACCCCCTGGGGCGACACGGACGTTCACTTCACCGAAGGGGTCAACAACAGATTTTAACTGGGCCATGATGATCCTCCTGTTTTGAATCATTTTACAGGTGATTCGTTTTGATAGGGGTAAGATTTTGCGAAAAAAGTCGAAAACAACCTCATATTCTCAGCAGGGAATACCCTTTTGGCAACCGAGCTTCCTAATGACCCCTTCAGGAAAATGAACTTCCCCCTATCCGAGTTCGTAGCATAAATTCTGTTCAATTATGTTGATATGGTATTGGGTTACACCATGTCTGAACTGGCGATTGAAGTTCGCGATTTAACGAAACATTATGGTCCCGTCCGAGCGGTGGAAAATATCAATTTCACGGTTCAGGCAGGGGAATTAGTCGGTTTCCTTGGACCCAACGGGGCAGGGAAATCGACCACGATGCGGATTTTGACGACCTACCTACCTGCCACCTCAGGAATCGCCAAAATTTGTGGGTTCGATGTTTTTCAAGACTCGATGCAGGTTCGGCAAAGGATAGGCTACCTCCCAGAAAGTGTCCCCTTGTATCCCGATATGCGAGTGGAAGAATATCTGCTTTATCGGGCAAAACTCAAAGGGGTGCCCCGACAAACTCGCCTGAAGATGCTAGAGGAGTATTTAGAAAAATGTCGGATCAAAGAAGTTCGTAAACGCTTGCTCGGTACTCTCTCGAAAGGTTACCGCCAACGAGTGGGCCTTGCCGATGCCTTGATTGCCTCCCCGAACCTGCTGATTTTGGATGAGCCAACGAGCGGTTTGGATC
>CAZFDX010000122.1:0-3267 GCA_964518325.1 uncultured Alcaligenaceae bacterium
CCTCCGATAATCATGGGAGAAATCGCATATGCGAGTGCAGGAGTAATCAAGATATTCAAGACAAACGCATTGCCACGGATGCCACGCCGACTGGTGTTTGCAAGGATCGTATTGGAAGGTCCCGTGTTGAAGAACAACCCAAATATCGCCAAGAAAAGCAATAACCACGCCGCAGGGAACGGCGTAAATAGCATCCCCAAAAACGCAGGAAACGAAATCAATGCCGACCAACCACACACATGAAAATAGGCCCCTTTGATTCGTCCACGCAAATAATCTCCTAACCAGCCTCCGCTCATGGTGGCAAATAATCCCGAGATCACGAGGATGCCCCCGAAATACAAATTGATGCGATCTAACCTTAGCGATCCTTCTACCAAAAAATCATCCAATAAGCGATCCCCGAATTCGTTCCTTTCTCGCGTGCTCAGTTGCAACGAATCGATTCTTCTTTGATATTCCTCAAACGAAATTTCTTCCTCGCTCAACACCGATTCCATTCGATTCAGCAAATTTAGAAAGGCCTCATTTCTTTCATCGGCTTTTTCTTCTTGTTGTTTCTGCGTTTGAAGAACGAGCTGTTGATGTCTTTGGGCCGAGAGCAAAAATCGACTTTCCCGTTCAAAAATGTACAAGGGAGCAAACGCTGCCACCCCACCGAGGAAAAAGGTCGAGCAGGTCATTCCCAGACTACAGGCCCGCCACGATTTGGTTTCCCATAATTCCTTGATGATCGATTTCCACGATACCGATGAGCTTCCCGAATCCGCAGGGCTTTTACGGGTGGTATCCTTCATCATGAAGCAGATTAGCCCCAAGATTACCCCAGGAAAGACCACCACTCCGAAGGCCCAACGCCATCCCAATAAGCCGCCAATCACTCCCCCCAAGACAAAGCCCAACGCACTTCCAATCGGTATCGCCATGTAGAAGATCGACATAATCAATCCCCGTCGTTGTACCGGATAGTACTCCGACAACATGGCCGGTGCGATGGGACCATAGGCCGCTTCCCCCACCCCGACAAAACACCGGCTGATGAGCAACATCACATAACCGATTGCCAAGCCCGACATCCCACTTGCCAAACTCCAAACGATCACCGCCATCCCGATGATCCACCAGCGATTCCAGCGATCGCCTTTCCGGCTGAAGACCGGCGCCATCACCATATATGTGATTAAAAAGAACGAGGTCAGCGAACCCAGCTTGAAGTTCAACAGCGGGTCATCATACGAGAATAAGGCCCCCTTAATCCGCGACAACGTGGCCGACAGAATTTGTCGATCGATGTAGTTGAACAAATTAATCGCCAGCAGCAGAAACAGAACCTTCCGAGCACCAGGAAGAGTTTGCTCGGGGGCAGCCGATGGGGTTTCATGCGGTATCGCCATAATCACCTTTGCTCTGCAGAGGAAGAATTGCTCAGTTTATGAAACCCGATCCACGAATCCAAAACGGGCACTTTGATTTCTCTCTTATCGACCCCTTTTTTTTCTCGGAATGATTTATTGATAACCGACTCGCTTACGATCATCGGGAAAGACGCGGAGGAAGCAGCGATGAAGGATGAAGGGGATAGTGAAGAATGGAGAATGGAAAATGGAGAATGGAAAATGGAGAATGGAGGCGAGCCTAGGACGTAACTCCTAGGGTTCCGCTCTGGATGCGTCAACACGTCAACACGTCAACATGTCAACACGTCAACATGGCAAAAAGAATCGCAAGGTGCAGCCTAGAACGGAAAGAGGCGAGCCTAGGACGTAACTCCTAGGCTTGCACTCTGTCTCACAAAAAAACGGAGGGGGAATGCTCTTGCGAGAATCCCCCCCCTACAGGTTACAGACAGTTTCTAAAACTCTCGAAGCAAGGTCGATTAGTTTGGAACAAGCCCGTCGTTGGCGGCTTGCAGGATCGTCCAGTTGCGACGGCTAATCGAATCGCGGATGAATTGAACCGAAGCATCACCCATACAGGCTTGAACGCCACTGGTGTGACGGCTTCGCGATTGCGCTTGCCAGTTGGCACAGCTAAACCACGCCCCCATTCCCATATTGGGGTTATCCGAAGGCATGAAGATGTCATCGCAATAACGGAATTTGGCGTTCGTACCGTCGTTGGGACCCGAGCAATCGCCCACAGCATTACCACCCGAAACGCTCGCGCCGGGTTGACCCAAGGCCCAAGAACCTCGGCGGTCGTTGGCATCGAAACCCACGCGGATTTCGGTGATCATGATGGTGTTCGAGGAACCGTCAGGGATCGTGGCAATCGTCATACCACCTCCGTTGAGTTCGCTGGAAGGCCAGCTGACGCCCGTAACAGGTCGACCAATGTCATCGGCCCAAGAACCTTGACCATTGAAGACTTGGTTCCAGAATCCGCCAGGCCCTGCGTTGATCGCATAGTTCCCACGAGCCCAGCCACCCGCAAAGGTATTCCAACCGTTGAAGGGGACGGCATGACCGGTGTCCGCAGGGCACTCGAAGGTTTTGATTCGGTTCGCACGAACGTTCAGCCATGCGTTGTTGGTTCCACCACTACTTCGCCACAAGTTCGCTTGACCCAAATTGGCCAACGCTTCTTGTTCGATGAATGGCAGAATCAACACGGCCCAGTTTGGCCCCATGGCGACGGAGTTCCACGCAGGAATACCCAAGCGGGAGTAGTCCGTCACGGCCATGGCTTGCACGGCAGGTGGAAGTCGGCCATCACCACTGTCCGCGTAGTTGTGCATGGCCAGTCCCAGTTGTTTGAGGTTGTTCGCACAGGTTGTTTTGTTTGCAGCAGCTCGGACCTTTTGTACTGCGGGTAATAACAACCCGATGAGGATCGCGATAATCGCAATCACGACCAACAATTCAATCAGGGTGAATCCACGTCGATTCCCCTTGCGATGGGAGAGATAAGACAACATGTGTTTCTCCAATAGAAATGAAGGAGATTTAATGAATGAATATCTTATTAACCAATTTCTCGTAACTTGTCTAGATTAATCTTGAAAATTTTTTCATTTTCCAAGATTTTTTAATGTTCTTTGGGCCAAATTTCTGATTTCAGACCTTAATAAATCCCTAGATTCTCAGGTTTTTCTCAGTCTCGACTCGTTCTGGATAAATCAATTTAACAAAACCTCATTTATTAAAACAGCTACGGTGAAGAAATCGCGAATCTTCCAGAATCGATTCATGAATTCGACTAGGAATCCACATAATTACGTCATAAAATACTTATGAATAATAACTTAGGCTCTGAGTGGTTGGGGAG
>CAZFDX010000123.1:0-2654 GCA_964518325.1 uncultured Alcaligenaceae bacterium
GCAGTTCTCCCGAAACGGGCGGCTCTCCCGAAATTTCCGATTATCTGGCCAACATCACGATTCAACGCCTGTTGTACCTCCAGTACGAAAATAAAACCCAAGATATTCACATGTACATCAATTGCCCCGGAGGCTCGGTCAGTGCCACCTTGGCGATTTATGATACCATGCAGTTTCTCGATTGCCCCATCCACACCTACTGCATGGGACTCGCTGCCAGTGGGGCAGCCTTGGTTTTGGCCGCAGGTAGCAAAGGGAAACGCTATGCTTTGCCGAATTCCCGAATCATGATTCACCAACCTTGGGGACAAACCGGCTACGGTCAAGTTTCCGATCTGGAGATTGAAGCCCGAGAAATGGAAAAATCACGCCGACGCCTCGATGAGATTTTGGCGAAACACACCGGACAACCCATTGAAGTCATCACCCGCGAAACCGAACGGGATCGATACTTCGATCCTCACGAAGCCAAAGCCTTTGGACTGGTGGATGAAGTTCTCGACAAGGGGAATACCTCCCCTGAGAATGCCTCCGATTCCAACCAACAACGCGGCTAAACGCCATCCGAAGCAAACCTTGATGTTTTCTTTAACCTTCAACTGCTGACAAGGCAGGGAGTTTTCAATGCCAATGGTTCCCTATGTCGTGTCCAAGGATGGCCGCGACCCACAGGTTTTCGATATTTACAGTCGCCTTCTCAAAGATCGGATCATCTTTCTTCAAGGACAAGTTACCGATGAATCCGCTGGGTTAGTTGTCGCGCAATTGTTATTCCTTCAAGCGGAAGACCCCAAGCAAGATATTCATCTGTACATCAATAGCCCCGGTGGGTCGGTCACTGCTGGGATGAGCATGTACGATACCATGCAATTTGTCACCTGCGATGTCGCCACCTATTGCCTCGGTCAATGTGCGAGCATGGGGGCATTGCTTCTCACGGCAGGGACCAAAGGGAAACGATACTGTTTGCCGAACAGTCGGGTGATGATTCACCAACCCTTGGCGGGGCTACGCGGGACCGCCACCGAGTTTAATATCCAAGCGAAGGAATTGCTCCGCACCAAACGAACCCTGAACGAGATTCTCGTGAAACACACCGGTCAAACCTACGAAGCGATTGAAAAGGCCACCGATCGCGATAATTTTATGACCGCGACCGAAGCCCGTGATTTCGGCCTGATTGATCACGTTATCGAGAATCAATCGATGATTCCCGTTGTGGCGAAAGGTTAAGGTCAGGGCTTTTCCGCTCCTTCTTCTTACGGGGTTAGGCCGAAGACATTCGCAGCGGCCTAAGAAATCAAATCAACGAATTTCAATAGGTTCATCCAGTAACAACATCGGGATTCATGCCGATGCGGATGAATTCGCGTCCCTGAAAAGGATTGTCGTGAGTTCAACTGCGTTCGCGTTTCTGAAGAGGATGCTTGTGAGTTCAACCACTCTTTTCGGCGTTCGTGGACTTAAAATGGAATATCTTCGTTGCCTTCATCGAAATCGGTTTCTTGCGAGTCATAATGAACCTCGATGTTGAGATTCCTCAGGGCTTCAAGTCCCGATTCGGTAATTCGATTATGTCCGACATCCAGTTTCATCAGTCGAGTTCTTGGAACGGCCTGAGCCAATAGTTGTGCCCCTTCATCGGTGATGCCGCAATTTCTCAAATCGAGTTTCTTCAAGCGTTGAATAAAACCCGAGCGAATCAGGGCATGAACGATCGGGTCGCCCGCTGCCTCGAATCGATAGGTGAAATCCTCAATCTGTTGAGCTGCGATCGATCGAGCAAAAGTCGGGAAAGATTCCGGATCGCAGGGGCGAAATTCCCGTAACGAGGTTCCCGAACCATAACCGAAAGAGCGAGTTCGTTCGTGAGAGATTAAGCCCAATCGTTTCAACGAGACCCACGAGGGGTTCAAGGCCAAAATTTCTAAAGGGGCCGAATCGACATATTCCAAAGTGACTCGTTCAATGTGAGGAAGTTCGACACGAAAAACTTCCTCAGCGGGGATTTCCTCGGCACGGACAATCAGGTTTTGTAACCGAGGTGTGCATTGCAAAATTTGGTGCAATTCAGGGGCATCGGCACTGGAACTGTAACTCGACGCATCGCCAATTTCGAGCGTTCGTAAAGCCTGAAAGTATTTCGCACGGGTGAGAGGTCGCAAGGGGTTCGATTCGTTCCGTCCACGAGTTCGCCGTAACCGTAGCCAATTGAGCATCCGCACTTCAGGGGCTTCGGCCAAAATCATGGTAAAGGCCTCGCGAACCTCGTCCACATCGATATTCCATAACCAACCCCGTCGAAAACCAAAATCAATATCGGGTGAATCGGGTTCGGGAAGGGTCCGCCAACGGGGGGCCAAAAACGGGGTTAAATCTCCTAGCCATTCCCGTTCAAAGGTTTGATAGATTTGCGTGCATTCTGCCAAGGCTTCGTGAATGCGATGCGGAGGATTGTTGGGGTCTTCGGCAACGAGTCGCAAACGGATATATTCCCCCCGCGGATCACCTTTCTCGCTGAGAAGATCGGCGTAGGCCGCATGAGTGGTGATATTATCAAAATCTTCTCGTAACGATTCTTCAAGAAGTTCTTGATTCGTTAGGTAGGGAATCACGTTCCGATTTACTCCCAGAGACTAGGTTTATTATATCCC
>CAZFDX010000124.1:0-4104 GCA_964518325.1 uncultured Alcaligenaceae bacterium
CAGTGCGTCGGCAGCGTCAGCATGGTATAAGGGAAAGGCACCCTTGTTGCCAGCAAGACGGCGCGCCACCCAGTGAGGCTGGCATTATCTAAATCTTCTTTGGAAGGGGCCGGCCGCGGCTTATAAACCTCAAAAAACCCGCCGACGTTAATATCCCCTTTGTTCACCACCTTGCCGCTTCCCACCCCCGGAGCCGATGCATAAATAGCCGATGCTTTGCCAATGGCATCGCCGATTTGTGGGAAAATGGGAACACCGGCAAACACCCGCACAGCCGATTCGGCTCGTTTGTTCACCACCGAGGCCGATTCTAATTCGTAATAGCTATAGGTGAATCGCAACCCAGAAAGGCCCCGCTTGTCGGAAGCGCGGCTTTCTTTGGTGAAGGGAATCATCGCCCGGTTGGTGCAAAGATAGGTCGAGCCAACGCGGCGGATCACGTCAATTTGCATATCGACTTCGGGGGCTTTATCCTCTTCGGGAACGATGGTCACCTTACGGGTATTGGTCACATTATCGGTATCCCGCATGAAAATCTCGAACTCGATGGGGGTGGTCACCCGCGTTTTTTTCGCTTCCGAGAACGAATAGCGGAAGATTCGGGTTTCCCCTTTCTCATCTTTTTCGAGCGTCATCGGAATCGGTTTGGGTTCCTCTTTCTCTTCCGCGCCAGGGTATTTGCCCGGTTTCGGAATGATCGATGCTTCTTTCAAAACCTTGTCGGTCTTACCAACCAACTCAAGGTCGGTCCCCATCGGAATATCGAATCGAGAGATCGGTCCCGTTAGCGAAATCCCCAGATTGGCCCGCATGACCTTTCGCCCTTTCAGGCTATTAAGGTCCACAAAATAAGGGGGATTATTCTGATACGCGGGTTTGAAATACAAGTAGGCAGGTTGTTCTTCGTTGCGGTAGAATTCGGAAATAATCGGAGGCGGCACGATCGTGATTTTCTTACGGGGGCTATAAAAATCTTCGGCTTTCACTCGGAAGGTCAAAGATTCTTTCAGGTCCGTCAGCATACCGGTATAAACGCCGTAACCTTCGGATGCTAAAGGAACCACCCCGTCGCTACCGCGAACCGTTTCATAGGTGAGTTCAATGGACGAGGGAAGATTGAGCTTACGAACTGTCCGGCGATTACTGACGTCGGAAGCAAAGGCATCGGCTTGGGCAATCGCTTGCTTGATGCTTTCGATCACTGCGGGATCGAACTTGGCGTTGCTTTGTTGGGCTGTATCACCGACAAAGGCATGATAGACCCGATCGACCGGCCAATCCGTAGACTGGTCATCCGATTCCATAGCGATTTTGGCCTGTGCCACCACCGATTCCGTCCCCGTCAGGAATAGATCAAGGGGTAACGCAACCGGAGCGGTGCCGTTGATTTTGGTGAGATCGCTCCAACGCAGGGGCCGCCAGCCGTGAGGAACACTGGGATCGGCAATGACCCGTTCGTAGGCTTGGATGCGAACTTTCTCTTGCTGACGATCGCGACCGAAGCGGGTATCTTCGTTCGGATGGCTGACGATCTCGATATAAGCCCGACGGGGCCAAGGGGCGTTCTGCAACAAGACATCGCGTTTGGCCAGCAGCACTGTGACATCCGAAAAATCGCGGATGAAATCGCCTGGCGTCGAACCATAAACCCGCTTGCCATTTTCGGCATTTCCTTGAGTGGCCAAGTTCATCCCAAAAGAGACGGCACCGACCAATAGGAATAAACCAATCGACATGAACAAGAAAAGACCCGCGCGGAAGTAAATTCGCTTCCAATTGAAGACGGTTTTAATTGGGAGGGTTTCGACCGTGTCGCGGACTTTGTTGATGGTGTTCGTCACCATATCGACCGAATAGCCATACGATTGGGCGCGTTTGAGGTCGGATAATTCCACGGCGGTAATCAGCCGATCACCCAATTCCTTGGGGAAGCGACGCTCCAGAACCAATGCCAAAGAAGGCATGGTTAATTCGCGGGTCAGTCGAAGGACTAATTGGGTAACCACCAACGCGATGATGAAAGCGATCGCCACCACCAGCGCGATGCTCCGGAGCGTGCGAGGGGCATCTTCAACCCAATCGAATGTGAAGACACGGAAAACCCCATAGTCAATGACTACGGCTGCCCAGAACCAAAAGGCTAGAAAGAGAATCGTTGTTAAAACACTATCCAAAGTGACGTAGCTGCGAATATATCCCCGAAGTTTACCCAGCGGATGGGCAATTTTCGGGTCAACGAATTCAAAATTCTTGATGGGGGTACCAGTAGCCATATCGTTCTATCCAAAGTTAGTTCTTTATTCCCAGTCGATTCCCCCAGTTAGGTGGGGGGGGCGATTGCGTTTTCTTCACACCGTCACAAAATCAGGTCCACTTCCCGAGGGTCATCTTGTGTGTGAGATGGGGCGATTGCGTTTTCTCACACCATTACAAAATTAGGCCAACTTCAACAGTTTACGGGTTAACCATTCGAGGCTGAGTAAACCAGCAGCGATAAGCAAGAACCAACCCACTTTCTGTTCTTTATCGCCGAACCAACTGCCAATAAACTCAGGGGCTTTTGGCCCTTTGTCCCACAAATCTTCCAAGCCGGCGCGGTTCCGCTGGGTCTTGATTTCTTGCAGCATCACATCGGGAAGAATATCGTTTTTTCGAGCGGTGCGACCTTCTTCGTCGATATTCTCACGTTCCTCGAACCGGAAGGATAATCGCTTACCTTCTTCACCGGACATGGCCATACGGTTCAGGCGTTCGGCCACGTTCTTATCGGAAACCCGAGGAAGAACCGCGTTGAGTTCCGAGGCCATTTGGTACATCGATTTGCCATCGGGTGTGGCGTTGTCGGTTTCGGGCCGAGATTCTTTGATGACAAACTTACCCCGCAAGGTTTCGCTTGTGGTGGGGACATCGATTTCGATCGACCAAACGCCCGGGGGGTATTTCTCCACCGAAAGCATTTGGCTGGCCAAGAAGTATCCCTCCCAAGGGTCACCTTTTTGGGCAGCGAGTTTCACCTCGGATTTGAATTTTTCGTGGACTTTATCTTTTTCTCGTTGCACCTCGGCGTTATCTTTCAGGGCATCGATTCGGGCATCATACTTACTCAATTCGATGGGTTTCAAGCGTGCTTTCGGTTCGGAGTTACGGGCCAAAGGTTGCATGCTCACATCGAACAATTGGGCCTTGATTCGGAAATAGCTGCCGGCCGAAACTTCTTTGGAAAAGAGATTTCGGCTGAGCGTGCCTTGTTTCTTGGCCGAGCCTGCACCCAAAGTACGAATGAGCTTGGTCCAAAAGCGTTCAAAATACCCTTCGGAGTAGGAACGAAGCCGCCAAGTTTCCCCCGAGCCAAGCCAAATGGTTTTGCCACGACCCACCGGCATATCGCACAACCAAGCGGGAGCCGAACCATCGGGCAAACGAATCGAGTTGGGATCGGTGAAACGGGCCAAAATACGGGCCGCTTTTTTCACTTCCCGCAAGGGGAAACAACCGTAGAAGCCGCGGCGGACCGTCGCTTTGGGGTCGTAATCTTCTCGGCCTGTGAAGAACAAATCCCAACCGGCATCGGGACGATTACTTTTCACCTCGGCGAGTTTATCGTCGATGATCATGTAGTCGGTATTGACACCCAAGTTCTCGAATTCGAGCCGCCAACATTTCGTGGGGTCGCGCTTGGCAGCATCGAGATCGGGATCGCCCGGCACCACCGGAAGAATATCGAGCAAAGGCGTCATTTTGTTTGCATCGTCAGGCCGACCGAGATACTTGGTGTATTGCGGCCCTGCGATAAACATCAGCCCGCCTGCATTGATTTCGACCCACGTTCTTAACTTGCCGATTTGCTCCGCCGTCAGTTGGTTCCAATCAGGATCGAAGGCAATAATCACATCGTACATGGCAAGGTTATACCACTTCTCTTTTGGATCGCTCTTTTGCGGATCGTCTTCTTCCTTAATGAGCCGATCGGGGAATTTCACCAACTGCCGATTGGCGTCATCGAGCAGGTTGATTTCCCCTTCGGTTCCCCCTCCGTTCTGAACCACCAAGCAGACGGCGGCTTGATCGCGAACAAGTTGGGTCAAACGGAACTGAAAACACCGA
>CAZFDX010000125.1:0-6029 GCA_964518325.1 uncultured Alcaligenaceae bacterium
TTTACGGAGGGTTTTGATGATGTGCTGGCGCTCAATAGCGTGTCCCCCCAGAGGGGCTGCGAGGAGGCTCGGGGGGGGGCAGCCCTCTCCGTCAAGGCTGTGACAGGGGTTCCCATTAAGTTCATCGGGATGGGAGAAAACCTCCAAGCCCTTGAGGATTTCCGACCCGCGGGAATGGCATCGCGGATCATGGGGGAGGGGGATTTAATGGGTTTGGTCGGTAAGATGCAAACCCTGCATCAGGAAATGACCGAAGAGGAGCGAGCGCGCCATGAGCGCATCGCCAAAGGGGAAAAAGATTTTACTCTTGAGGATTTTCGCGGCTATTTCGTGAACCTCAAGAAGATGGGCATCAAAGAGATGATCGGTTCGCTGCCCGGCATGTCCGAGATGATGACCGAAGACCAAAACCCCGAAGAGGCCTTGTCCCGCATGCAAGGGATGATCGACTCGATGACCAAAAAAGAGCGACGCGATCCCGACATTATCGATCAAAGCCGACGAAAACGAATCGCTGCCGGAAGCGGGGTGCAACCTCAAGAGGTCACCCAATTTTTGAAACAATTCTCGCAGATGCGCGAGATCATGCGAAAAATGCTCAACATGTCGATGTGGCAACGAATCCGCATGATGACGAGCCTGAGCAAAATGGGGGCGCTCTCACCCGGAGGCCCCCAAATCAAAACGAAAGGGGATACAGGCCACCGCAAATCGCCCCGCGAACGAGCCGAAGAACGAAAGAAAAAGAAGAAACGAAAGTAATCCGGATGGGAATCATAGTGGGATGGAGATCATAGGATAGATCGGGATGTTTGGGTTTGGAACCCGTTGATTATGGGAGTGAGAACATGGACCTTTGGAAATCCTTGGCGGCATTCCAGACCCGTAGGGAGTTATTCTCACGGTCGGCACTGGGTATAGGTTCCGCGGCTTTGGCAAGCCTGTTGAACTCGGAGGTCACTGCGGCCCCAAAAACCCAAGAAGGGGTTCCCGGTATAACCGGTTTACCTCACTTCAAACCCAAGGCGAAACGGGTTGTGTATCTTTTCATGAATGGGGCGCCTCCCCATTTAGATACCTTCGATTTCAAACCCGAGATGGAAAAACATCGCGGCAAGGAAATCCCCGAATCGATCCACAAAAAGCAACGTGTTTCCACGATGACCCAAGGTACCAAAAAGTTGGTACTTCCTCCTTATCCGAAGTTCAAACAACATGGCAAATCGGGGGCTTGGGTCTGCGAATATCTGCCGCATACGGCGAGTATCGTGGATGATATTTGTTTTATTAAATCGATGCACTCGACCTCGGTGAATCACTCGCCGGGCATCACTTATTTTTTAACGGGTTCCGAAACGCCCGGTCGTCCCAGCGCGGGGGCATGGCTAAGCTATGGGCTAGGCTCGTTGAATAAAAATCTCCCTTCGTTTGTAGTGATGACCTCGCGAGATAAAGAATCTTCTTGTGGTCAGATTTTTTACGATTATTACTGGAGTTCGGGGTTTCTCCCCTCGAAATATCAAGGGGTAAAATTCCGTGCTAGTGGCGATCCCGTCTTGTATCTTTCCGACCCAGCGGGTTTAAGCCGTGAAGATCGCCGGGCCTTATTGGATGATCTGAATTTCCTCAACGAGAAACACCACAAAGAATTCGGCGATCCCGAAATTCAAACTCGAATGGCACAATACGAAATGGCCTACCAAATGCAAGCGAGTGTCCCTGAATTAACCGATTTCAGCAAGGAGACTCAAGAAACGCTTGACCTGTACGGGCCAGACGTCAAACGGGCCGGTTCGTTTGCCTATAACTGTTTGGTCGCTCGGCGACTGTTGGAAAGAGGTTGCCGCTTCGTACAGTTA
This sequence comes from uncultured Alcaligenaceae bacterium, assembly GCA_964518325.1. Lineage (GTDB taxonomy): Bacteria > Planctomycetota > Planctomycetia > Gemmatales > Gemmataceae > SKW135. The sequence continues at coordinate 1,860 of CAZFDX010000125.1, forward strand.
ATGCATGCCGGCTGGGATCATCATCGCAATCTGACCTATCAGTTTGCCACGCAATGTAAAGATACCGATCAACCCTGTGCGGCACTCGTTAAAGACCTCAAACGCCTTGGCTTACTCGAAGATACCCTCGTGATTTGGGGGTGCGAGTTTGGCCGCACGCCGTTCCTTCAAGGGGACATGAACGATGTAAAGAATTGGGGACGGGATCATCATCCGTATGCCTTTACGAATTGGCTGGCAGGCGGAGGGGTCAAAGCCGGTACAACCTACGGTGAGTCCGATGAGTTTGGCTATAATGTGGTGAAAGATGGGGTCCACGTTCACGATTTCCAAGCGACGATCCTGCATCTGCTGGGGATCGATCACACGAAATTCACCTACAAATTCCAAGGCCGAGATTACCGATTGACCGACGTTCATGGGGAAGTGGTCAAAGGTGTGATTGCCTAAAAGTGCTTGCCGCGTTGATTGGCTTGCCCAATTTACTAGCTGGTTAACGTGATTGGGATTGTCCGGTTATTTCCGAGAAGGAATTCGCGATGACCCGAACCTTGACCTTGACCGTTTCGGGGCCAAGCCTAAGGATAATCTAGAACCTACCTAATGATTGTGGTTTCCCTGACCACCTCTTTTGAATAGAATAAAGTAATGAAACTTCGTCGAGACTTTCGGTACAGCAAATTGGGGCTGATCTTATCGTTGTGCGTATCCCTGTTCGCTCAGGGGTGCAGCGAGAAACCGGCGATCCGCTCGTATGTTGTGCCTAAATATCAAGAAGAGGAGCCGGAACCCGAGCAAGGACCGCCGAAGTATCGGGTCTTTGGTGCAATTGCACCAGCGGATGATTCGGGAAATAACTGGTTCTTCTTCAAGCTCCGTCCCGTAGGGGGGGGGATTAGTGCGGCCCTTTCTCCTGAAGAGGTGGCCCTTCACGAGATGGAAGTCCGTGAGTTTTTAGCCTCGTTAAAATTTCCCGAAGGACAAAATCCAACGTGGACGGTACCAAAAAGTTGGTCACTTGGCCCCGTGCGTGAAGGACGGATTGCGACCTTCCTGATGAAAAAATCGCAAACCGAAGTGGAATTGAGCATCACTCGTTTTGGTGGAAGTCTGCTGAGTAACGTGAACCGTTGGCGCACCAACGATGCAGGGGTTGAACCCCTGACCGAAGCAGACCTTGCGAAACAAACCGAGACCCTCACCAGTGCCGATGGGAAACCTATTACTTTGGTGAGTGTATTCGGTAACGGTCCCAAAGGAGGACCAAAACAACCGCCCTTTGCCCCCCAGAAATAGCCTTTTTGAATGGGAACGATCATCATGGCTCAAAATCAACCGCCGAAAAATCATAGTGTTTCTCCCCCCCCCAGTAAGCCAAAACCGAACCTTGCCCTTCAAATAATTCAGGTGGTAGGCTCACTCAAAGTCACCGTGGCCTTGTTCGTACTTTCGCTCATTTTGGTGTTCTTTGGTACGGTCGTGCAAACCTATTATGGAATCGATCGCGTGATGCGAGAGTATTTCCATAGTTGGATTGTTCATATCGAGTTCCGACTGATTGACACCTTCTTCGAGCGATTCTTTATCGAGTTTGGTTGGCCAAAATCCAAGCCAATCGATAATAGCGTGACCCATAATTTTTCGACCTTCCCCTTTCCCGCAGGGTTTACTCTCGGTTGGGCTATGGTGTTGAATTTGACCGCAGCCCATGTGGTGATGTTCATCAAACTGTATCGCCAATATCAAACCGCACAACGCCTAGCGGACCGTCAACGAGAACTGAATCCTACTTTGGAGAACGAACCTCTCTCTGGGGGATCGTTGTTCACGAAATTGCTCCTTGCGCGATCAGGGATTTATATTTTGCATTTCGGGGTAATCTTGTTGCTCTTCGGTGAATATGTTCGAGCGACGCAAGCCCATGAATCGCGCATGATGATCTACGAAGGGCGGAAAGTGGGTTTCACCGAAGATTTTCATAAGACCGAATTGGCCTTCATCGATGTCACCGACCCGAATGCCACGACCGAAAAAGTGGTTGTCATTCCACATCAACTGTTGATGGAAGCAGCGCGGGACCAGAACCCGAACGCAGCACCGATTACCCACCCAGAAATTCCGTTTTCGATCGAAGTGCTGAGTTGGTATCGCAATACCACACCGCTGAAAACCGCAGGGCCGGATGACCCCTCCTTCCTCTACTCGGGGCAACGGGTGACCTTAAAACCTGCGAAAGAAGTGAGCGGGACCGAAGGGGGGCAGATCGATCTCCCTGCGGTGGTGGTGAAACTGACCGATACCCAAACCGGCCAAGACTTGGGGCAAAAATTGTATCCTACCCGAGTCACAACCAAAGAAATTATCACCTCGGGAGACCGGAAATTTGCTGTGCAACTCCGGTTTGAACGAACCTACAAAGATTACACGATCTTCTTAAATCGGATCGATACGATTTACTACCCCGGAACGGAAACACCGAAATCTTACGAAAGTCATGTGACCTTAGAGGACCCCAGTGCGAACGAAAAGCGAGAGGTCCGAATTTGGATGAATAATCCCCTTCGCTACAAGGGCGATACCCTGTATCAATCGGGTGCTCCTCCGAAGGATCATGAAGGGACTCGCTACACCGTTTTGCAAGTGGTCAAAAATCCCGGCTCGACAATGCCCTATTGGTCGTGTGCGATCATCACGCTTGGGATGTTGGTCCATTTCCTGATTAAGTTGTTCGGTTTCAGCATGAAAGAACTCAACCGAAACCAAACTCAAACCCCACAACCGACGGCCTCGGCTGGTTCCAATTCTCACTCTGTTGCTGTGAAAAGAAAATGGCTTGTTTGGGGGATGCCGACCGTTCTGTTTGTGTTGTGTGCGCTCATGGTTGGGGGCAAATGGTTTTCGTCGGGCAAACCCAAAGAGGGGCAATTCGATTTCACCACACTTGGGAAAATCCCTGTGCAGCATAATGGGCGGGTGCAACCGCTTGATACTCTCGCCCGATCGAGTTTGATGGTGTGGTCGGAAGGTAAGCAAGAATTTATCGAAGATTATCGCTCGAAATCATCGAATGGGAAATCGCGAACTGGTGGGGAACCCGAAGGGATTGCTCGTCCTGCGGTGCAACTCTTTTTTGATCTCGCTGCGGGGATCGACCGCATCGAAGATCATGAAATCTTCCGAGTGAACAATCTGGATTTACTCCAAATGCTCGAATTACCGCCGCGGCCGGGATGGTTCCGTTACTCGCTCGCCGACTTGTCTCCAAAACTTCAAAAGGTATTTGAAGTTGCCGCGAAAGCAAAGAAAAAGTCGAAGGAAGAACGAACGGAACTGGATGTGAAATGTACCGAGTTGGTGCGGAATATCAATGCCCTTGAATCCATCCGCAGACAATTTGATCCGGGAATTATTCCTGTGTACACCGATGATGGCAAATGGCTTTCTGTGATGGACCTTCAGAAAAAATATGCCCCTGATGTCCGAGAACAAGCAGAAAAAGAAGCCCAACTTGAAATGGCTACCATCACCGAGGAGGAGTTGGAGAATCGCCTGCTGGGAATTTTCAAACTTCCCAAAGAAACGCTCATCCAAAGACTTGGTGAAGCCAAGCTGAGAGATTTCCGAAACAAACAGATTGAGGAAGAGGCGAATTCTCTGGTCGAGCGCACGAAAATATCGAAAGCGGCCGCCCTTCAAAAGGCGACGCTGCTCGTTGATGAACAAATGAAGAAAGTGAACAACGAGCAATTGATCCAAGTGATTGGCCGCGATGATTACAAAAAACGCCTTGAGGAGATTCGCGAACAATTATTTGAGGATCGATTCACGGCGAAGCTGATTGAGAAAACAAACCAGAAAGCGGGGGAAGAATCGCCCCAAGCGGCGGCTTATTTCCAGCTTTTAAAGAATTACAAAGCAGCACGGGAAAAACAAATTGAGTTTGAGACCCTCAAAACGCTTGCAAAAAATCGCGAAACTTCCGGCGGGGTCGATACCAATCAACTGAATCAACTGCAAACCGAGTCGTATCAGGCGGTTGCCGAATTCAACGCTCAGGCACAAGATTATTTGCGGCAGTTTGGCTCAGCTGAATCGGGATTGTTCGATGCGGACACCGTCAAGAAAGTCCTCATGGAAGCCAACCTGAATCGCTTCGACCCGTTCCTACAG
>CAZFDX010000126.1:0-2279 GCA_964518325.1 uncultured Alcaligenaceae bacterium
CGTTTGGTTGCCCGACGGATCGTTCGCATCTTCTCTCGGATGCGGCACGAATTGCCCTAAGAAAAGAGTATGTGACCCAAGAGACGGTGACCCACATGCACTGGGTCGCAACGGACCTGATAAAAGCAGGTTGTCGACAGGGTTCGTTATTTGAAAAGGACAACGAACCAGCCCAACGAATTGCAGAGATGAAGCGACAAACTAACCACGAGGTCGGTCGTTTTGCTCTGCGAAGTGCGGCCACGCTCCCCTTGGTGGAAATTTATGCCGATGTTTCCAATGAATTCGACATCTGCGATATTCGTGGAAAGACCTGCTTTTAACCTATGTGTGCTGGAATTGCCTTGCTTCAATCGGAGTTTCCCTTGCCCCTATTAGAACGGGCCGATCTTCGGCGACGTTGTTATATGCGCGGCAACGGGGAACATGAGTTTCGCTTTTTCTGGCGTGAGCCAAACCCCCTATTGCCGATTATTTTGGATGGCACTTTGCAACTGGTGGTCTGGGGAAGCAAACGCCGTAAAGGAGCATTACCCCTGACAGGGTATACTTGGATTCAATCGATTCGCGAAGGAAAATGGAGCCACTTGGAACCAAAAACCGTACAAGTGGCTGCCACCGCTGCCTACGAAAACGGAGTTTGGTATCCGGTGCGTTTGGGACTGCAAGGGCTTCTTGTGTACGATGAAGACAATCTTCCTCATGTTTACTTGATTTGTCGGGAATCGACCCGTTATTATTTCGTCATGACCAAATCAAAATGGCAACCGATTCTGATTGGTGAATCGATTTAACCCAAAGAACGAGCCGGTTTTTGTCAGGAATGTTTTTTCTCTCTCGCCGGTTGTGCTTGCAATCCTAAAACCTAAATAACCTTTTTTTTCCTGCCGAGATTGCGATGAGCAACCCATCTACACCACAATCGACCGTAACCAAAACGGGTTGGGGTTCCCTACGCGAACTGACCCTGTACCATTGGTTTGTTTTTATTGTTTGTTGTTTAGCGTGGGACTTGGATTGTTTGGATCAACAATTATTTGTCCTCGCACGGGATCAAGCGTTGGCTGCCATCATGGGCAAAGAAACCAACGATGCTGCCGTCACCACATGGGGAACCCGAGCTACCTCGGTATTTTTGATTGGTTGGGCGATCGGTGGGATTGGATTCGGCATCTTAGGCGATCGCTTGGGACGGGTCAAAACCCTGATGATGACGATCTTTTTATATGCCTTGTTTACCGGTTTAAGTGCCCTTTCGCAATCTCCGTATGATTTTGTTTTGTATCGTTTCCTAACGGGTCTCGGGGTCGGGGGAGCCTTTGCGGCTGCGGTCGTTCTGTTGGCAGAAACCGTTCCGGAAACCCCGCGTCCTTACATATTGGGAATGTTCCAAGCCAGTAGTGTGCTAGGGAATTGTTCGGCGGCTTTGTTAGCGATGTATCTGGGTCAAGAAGCCCGAAAAGGAACCTTTCAGGATTCGTGGTTTCAACCTTGGCGAATCATGTTTTTAGTAGGTATTTTGCCAGGGATTCTGTTGGTATTAGTCCAGTTTGGTCTTCGCGAACCCGAAAAGTGGAAGGCCGCACGGGCCGCTCAGGATTCGGGTGCGAAGCCCTCACCTTTTAAGGCCTTTTTTGGAACGATCGTGGCCTTGCTGACCACAAAACCTTGGGGTCAACGAGCGCTTTTGGGATTGCTGCTCACTAGTGCCGGTGTGATTGGTCTATGGGGAATCGGCTTTTTTGCCCCACGATTGACCGGACAAGTTTTCAATACCTCGTTCCGAGAACAAGGCCTAGAAGGGAACGAACTGAAAGGCCAACTCGATTACTACCGAGGGATGACCTCTTTGATGCTGAATTTAGGGGCGTTTCTGGGGATTTTTGCTTTTAGTTGGATCACGGGGATTTTGGGCCGGCGCCCCTCGTTTGCGATTGCTTTGGTGATTGCCGCAGCCGGCACCGCCATGACCTTTTTGAATCTGAAAAAGCCCGACGATATTTATTGGATGATGCCCATCATGGGGTTCTGTCAATTGGCTTTGTTCGGGGGTTATGCCATTTACCTGCCTGAACTTTTCCCGACGAAATATCGTAGTACAGGTACGTCGTTTTGTTATAATGCAGGACGACTCTTAGCAGCCACGGGCCCCTTAGCTTTAGGGCTTCTCTCGACGGTTGTTTTTGCTGAAGTCGTGATTGAAAATGGTGAGCAGAAGCTAAAAGAAACCGTGACCTCGTTCCGTTATGCAGGGGTAACCATGTGTGGGGTATTTATTC
>CAZFDX010000127.1:0-10510 GCA_964518325.1 uncultured Alcaligenaceae bacterium
TACAGAGGAAGGGCGAGGTCCAGCTTCCCAGTGGTGCGGTAGCCCGCTGCGAGGTTGTTCATGCTGTCGAGTGTGGAGGGGTGGTCCGCTCCCAGTTTGGCCTTGCGAAGGTTCAGAATTTCCTCAAATAAGGCCAACGCCTTATCGAACCGACCAGTCGTTTGGTAACACATGGCCAGATGATTCATGGCGGTCAGAGTGTTGGGATGGTCTGGCCCGAGAGTCGTTTTCATACGATTAAAGGTCTTTTCGGATAATCGAAATGCCTCATCATATTTCCCGACATCAGCGTAAAGGATAGTCAGATTGAGCATGTTGATAAAAGTTTCAGGGTGGTTCGGCCCGAGCTTGGTTTCTGTGAGGTTGTACAGCTCTTCTAAAATCAGCAAGGCTTTCTTCGCTTCTCCTAAGTCCCGATAAACCATAGCCAAGTTATTCCGAGCGTTCAGAGTGGAAGCATGTTCGGGGCCGAGTTTATCCTTTAAGAGTTCACTCACTTCCTCTAACAGTGGCAACGCTTTGTCGAGCTTGCTGGCATAGAGGTACGCGACAGCCAGATTGTTCATGCACAAGAGAGTATCGACATGGTCGGGACCTTGGGATTTACGCTGCAACTGTAAGGCCCGAGATAGGAATTCGATGGCAGTTGTTGCCTCGCCGATCCCGTAATAAGTGACCCCAAGCGTCTTAAGAATTTGGCCTTGTACGAGGGGTTGATTCGGGAAGTTAGCCTCGATTTTCTCGGGTGAAAGTTCCTTGGCCGCTCGGTCGAGCAACTCGCGGATCGTCGGGTTGAACTTGGCTTCGCCTGCCGACGCGCCCACCCGTAACATTTGGTTGGCTTGCGTGGCGGTGTCTGCTTGGGCGAGCAGTTTGTTTTGCAGGAAGTCGTTGACCGCTCTAGCGACCCGTTTTTCCTCGTCCGCTCGCTGTTTTTCTACCGCCACTTGAATGAGGCGTTCCTCGGCCAAGGCTCGCTGTTTCGCTTCCTCGGCGCGAGCTTCTTCCTTTGCTTCGGTTTCGGCACGGGCGATCTCGGCCTGTCGGATGGCTTCGGCTTCCTGTCCCCGAGCAATTTCTGCTTGACGTCGCGCTTCGAGCAAACCCAGTGTGGTGCCGATCACACCGCCGACCAACGCCAAGAGTACCAAGCTCGCTGCGATCACCGGCCCCCGATGCCGCCGCAGGAATTTCTTGATGCGATACGCCGCACTCGGTGGACCCGCTTGCACCGGCTCATGATTCAGGAACCGATCAATATCCCGTGCAAAAGCGTGGGCCGATTCGTAGCGACGGTTTCGATCTTTACTCAGTGATTTCATCACGATCCAATCGAGTTCGCTCCTGATTAATCGACCTAACTTCGCCGGTTCGATTTGTCGATTAGCCGCCACAGAGGGAGCATGCTCACTGGAACTCAATCGGCTACTCGGTGTTGGGGCTTCCTGCTCGCGGATCAGCCGTAAAATCTCATCCAACGATGCCTTCTTCAGCGTCTCGCTGGTGATGGGTGTGCTGCCGGTCAATAACTCATACAAAATCACACCCAGAGCGTATACATCGGCCCGCGTATCGATGTCGATCGCATTGAAACTTGCTTGTTCGGGGGCCATGTACAGCGGTGTTCCCATCACCATGCCGAAGCCAGTGAAAAGCGATCGTTCGGTCAATTGCATGCCTGTTGTTGCCTTAGCCAAACCGAAGTCGATGATCTTGGGTACCGGTTTGCCATCGTGACTCTCCACCAGAATGTTCGACGGTTTCAAATCGCGGTGGATAATCCCCTTTTGATGGGCGTGCTGCACCGCAGAGCAGATTTGCATGAACAGATTCAGCCGTTCGGGGATGCTCAGGCGATGTTGGTCGCAGTATTGATTGAGGGGGATCCCTTCGACCAATTCCATGACGAAAAAAGGGGCGCCATCTTCCGTTGTGCCGGCATCGAGCAGCTTAGCAATGTGCGGATGATCCATCAAAGCGATAGCTTGTCGTTCCGCTTCAAAGCGAGCTAGAATCGTTTTGGATTGGCCCCGATCGGCGCGGATGAGCTTGATGGCGACCTTGCGTTTGATTGGTTCGAGTTGATCGGCCATCCAGACGGTTCCCATGCCCCCTTCGCCAAGGAGCTGACGCAGCTTATACCGGCCAGCAATAACAGTACCGACGACCTCATGCATGGGCTGGGATTTTGTCGTCTTTTGGGGGGGCAAGAGTTCTTCTGAAGCATGATCCAAAGTAATGCCGGTGTTATCGGCAGCCAGCAAGGCTTCTACCCGTGCCCGCAAAACAGGATCGGGACATTCACGATCGAGAAAGGCGGCTCGCTGGTCTTGGGGGAGTTCTAACGCTTTTTGAAATAGAGTTTCTTCGTTCATTTTCCGATGCTCCTATCCCCATCAGTGAGAATGAGAGGAGGTACCCCAAGAAAAAATAATAACTTTACTGTTTATCGAAACGGAATCATTTTAAGATTCGCGAGGTCCAGATTCAATTATTCATCTGGGGGGATGAATCAGAGCGATTTTGTGGTTTCGAGGTTTCGAGGTTTCGAGGTGCCGAGAATTCTCATACGAAATCAGGGGGGGGCGGTTCGCAATCGATCTTCACTCAATCGGAACTGGCTCAAGAGGGAATTCGCACCCCCAGTGGAGGCAATAAAATTCCGCCTTCGTAAAGTGGGGGACTCAGGCGGAGCTGAGCTAAGGGGTAGTGACTTGGGGCCGAAGATCAGAAAATTTCGATGGGAAAGGGCACTCAATTATTGAGCGGGTGCCGGAGCGGGAGCGGGTGCCGGAGCTTTTGTTTCCTTTTCGGTCTTCACTTTACGCTCGCCGGCTTGGAGCAATTCCAGAAAAGCCGTTTCCCCAGCATCGCCCAAACGACGGGTCGTTCGTTTAAGAATGCGGGTGTATCCGCCCGGACGATCGGCATAACGGGTGGCCAGTTCAAACACTTTGTCCAACACGGTTTGCCCCGTATATTCGTCCTTTTTGTCTAACAGCTCGACCTTCGCAACGGGGCCAAGGCGGGAAATAATCAGCCGCTTAGCATGTAGAATTTTGATGCGATCGTTTGTGGCCAATCCCCGTTTGGCAATGGTGATAATGCGCTCGACATAGGGGCGCATTTCTTTGGCTTTGGGAACGGTCGTGATGATCCGTTCATGGGTGATTAAGGCAACAAACATGTTCCGATACAATGCCCGACGATGGGAGGCATTGCGATTCAACTTACGACCAGCAATACGATGGCGCATGGCCTATCTCCTTTAGGTGAACTAGAGTTTACGGGTGCTTGAAGCACGCTCGCCTAGTCACGGTGTTAAAAAATATGCCCTCTTCAGATGAGGTCTACCAAAAGAGGGCGCCTTACAATCTCTGTACCGAGGGGCGGCTTTCTCTCTGCGTAGGATCAGCTCGCAGGTTTGGGCGGGGTCAGCCGAGGAATCCGCATCCCAAGGCTTAATCCTTGTTCTTGAAGTTTCTGCTTGACTTCTTTGAGTGTCGTTTCACCGAAGTTCCGAACTTCCAGAAGGTCATCTTCCGTTTTCACAACCAGTTGCTCAACCGTATTAATGCCTTCGGATTCCAAGCAGTTAGTTGCTCGAACCGAAAGGTCTAATTCAGCCAGCGACATGGCCAGTTTGCGACGGAGATTTTCTTCTTCAGCCGATTTCTGAGCGCCGGGCACTTCAAGGCTATCGGTGATGGGCAATTCTTCTCCAGGTTCGGTGTATTGGATAAACGGGTTGAGGTGTTTCCGCAGAATCTTGGCGGCTTCGACAAGGGCCATCTGCGGGGTGGTGGTGCCGTTGGTCCAAATTTCAATCACCACCCGATCATAATTCGTTCGTTGGCCGACCCGTGCTTCGGTAATTTCGTATTTCACGCGAGTGACAGGGGAAAAGTTGGCATCCACAGGAATGACCCCATGTTCCCGATCTTTCCCCGCAATTTCTTCCGCAGTGCGATAGCCTCGACCGTTTTCGACGGTCATTTCCATGATGAAGGGAACATTGTCATTCTTTTTGGCGATAAAATGTTCCGGATTAAAAATCTGAATGTCGGCATCATGAATAATATCGGCGGCGCGGATTTCGCCGGCTTCTCGTTTCTCGATACGAATGACCCGAGGGGTGTCGGCGAGATTTTTCACCACGAGCGATTTAATGTTCAAAATAATATCGGTGACATCTTGCTCGATGCCCGGAATGCTGGAAATTTCGTGCTGGACGCCTTGAATTTTGACCTTGGTGACGGCACTTCCTTCGAGAGAAGAGAGCAGCACACGTCGAAGGCTATTTGCGATCGTAGTTCCAAAGCCTTGTTCAAAAGGTTCGGCCACAAATCGACCGTGTGTATCGCTGAGGGTGCCTCGTTCGGAGACAACACGGTTGGGGAGTTCAAGGTTACGCCATTTAATTCGCATAAAGCAATCTCCAACAGGGCTTATAAATGCCAAATCGGAATGTGTATTGGGAGAGTGAAGGGGTCAGAAGTTGACCGGATTCACAAGACCAAAGACACATTCCGAACGATTGGGTTTCGGGAAGTTATCGGGTAGCAATTTCAATAATTAGTTGTTCACGGATGTCAGAAATTCGAGGGTCCACATCCCCCCGAGAGGGAAGGCGACTGAGTTTTCCTTCGGGGACATCGCCGGGAATGACCTCAAGGAAATCGGGGATACGTTCCATAGCACCGGTTTTGGCCAATTCTCGCCCGAGTTTGGCGCTTTTTTCACGATCCTTGACTTTGACCACATCGCCCACGCGAAGGAGTCGGCTGGGGATGTTGCAGGGAACCCCATTCACGAGCACATGGCCGGCATTGACCAATTGACGGGCCGAGTTGCGCGACGGGGCGAAGCCGAGGCGGTGAATCACATTGTCGAGGCGGCGCTCGAGAATGGCGAGGAGTTGCTCACCAGTGTTTTCCGGCGATTTGGCCGCGAGGGCAAAATAACGACGGAATTGGCGTTCGAGCAGCCCGTAGAACCATTTGAGGCGTTGTTTTTCACGAAGGCGTTCGCCATATTCTGAGAGTTTGCTTTTGCGAAGCCCATGCATCCCCGGCGGAGGGGCATCCTTCTCAATGGGGCACTTGGGAGAATAGCAACGAGTCCCTTTGAGGTAGAGCTTCATTTGCTCACGACGACAACGCTTGCAAACCGGATCAGTGTAACGAGCCATGTGTTCAGAGTCTTTGGGTCTATTCGGTTAGTTTGGGAAGTAAAGGAATTAAACGCGGCGTTTTTTCGGGGGGCGGCAACCGTTATGGGGCAGTGGGGTCACGTCTTCGATCACCTTGACGTTCAGTCCCGCAGCCTGCAAGGCACTGATGGCCGATTCTCGACCGGCGCCGGGACCTTTGACTTTCACATCCACTTCTTTCATGCCCATTTTGAAGGCTTTCTCGGCACAGCTTTCGGCCGCACGTTGCGCGGCATACGGGGTGCTCTTACGGGAACCTTTGAAGCCCACGGTTCCAGCCGAAGCAGCAAACAGGGCATCGCCTTGGGGGTCAGTAATCGTCACGATCGTGTTGTTGAACGTCGATTGGATGTGAACGATCCCTTTCGTTACGCCCTTTCGCTGCTTTTTCTTCTTACTCTTGGCCATATTGCATCTATATCATTCAGAATGTTATGGTTTCTAGGAAATATCGCGTTGTTGTCGCACGGGTTGGAGGGGGGACGATTTCATAAGGAAAATGAAATAGGCATTCCCCAAAAACCATCCGCTTAACGGAGGTCTTTGACCCCTTTCTTACCGGCCACGGTGACCCGTTTCCCTTTCCGTGTTCGGGCATTCGTTTTGGTTCGTTGACCACGAACGGGGAGTTTTCGGCGGTGACGGGTACCACGATACGAACCGATGCGGATTAAGCGCTCGATGTTCTGTTGTTCGGTTCGGCGCAGTGCCCCTTCGACAAGGTATTGGTCTCGATCCAACAGACCGGCAATCCGAGCCACTTCATCCTCGGAGAGTTCCTTGGCAGGCCGTTGGGGATCGACCCCCACTTGGCGGCAAAGTTGGATGGAAGTTGTTGGTCCAATACCGCGCAGGTATCGCAAGGAAATATGGGTGGGTTTGTTCGGTGGTAAGTCAACGCCTTGAATACGTGGCATAGTTTATTCCTTTGTATTAGCCCTGACGTTGTTTGTGACGAGGATCCACACAAATGACTCGAACCACCCCGTGGCGGCGAATCAATTTGCATTTGTCGCAAATTCGCTTGACGCTTGAACGAACCTTCATGACCGCACTTCCTAAACCTAAAAAACCCCGTTTTTAGTCGGGGTGATTTTATACCAAAAAATAAACAATATGGGGACTTGCCACCTTTGGCAAGGGGGCAACTCAAATTCCATACTCTTTTTCAGGGATTATTTACTTTATCCAGCCTTCCCGAAAATGTCAAGGGTGACGAGTTCTCTGTTTTTGGGAACTTTGTGTTTCTGGAGGCGATTTGGAGTCTTACGGCTTTATGGTGTTCCGGTCACTCGGTTCGAGTTTTTCATGAGTTTTTCATGAAGGTAACAACGGTTTGGGTTCGGCCTTTCAAACCAAGAATATCCAGTTCAATGCCCCTGTCATTCGGTTGGAATGGTTTCGCCACCGGCACGAGTTGCCAGAGCGGGGAGGATGCTATCAGCGGAATAGGAAAAAAAGCGAACCGAGCCATCGCAGAAAGCAAAATTAGCCCCATTCGTGTGAAAGCTCCAGAAATGTGTGTGACCACAAACAGACAGAAGGGTTGCTTTTATAAAATGAGAAGGTGAAGGACAGAGATATTTCGCTTCGAGATCGTCCGTACTTTCACGGACTCCGAGATGTGAGGTAGTGGAGCCTGATCCGTGAACTCCGACAGAGGCATACCAACCGGTTGTGCTATCGTTTGGTGGGGGACGTTCCCCGACGAGAAGGGTGTTACTCATACCATCCCAAATTTCAGAAAATCGGACCGCAGACTCAAGATATAGAGTCCCATCACGCGATACTCGACTAAGACCCGAGTTCCCTAGATAGTCAGTGATTGCTAACTTCATACCATTGTTGACTATGACACCTTTACGCGGATCGGATGGACATTGAAATACCGGTACCGGATTGGAATGGTTTCTATGTCTCGGAGAATGGAAAACGTATGGGTTCAAAGCAAAATCCACCCGAGTGATTTCAGCCAAAGCGTCCTGTTCCAGATAGGGTAAAATGCGGGCGTGCCAGTTGAGATACCTGTCTGGGGCATTGAGCCTGTGCAAAGTGGCCGGCGGCAATTTTCCATTCGAATCATGGAATTGATGGAGGGCCAGTCCAATTTGGTGAAGATTATTTGCACAACTTGTCTGGTTGGCTGTTGCCCGTACTCGTTGGACTGCGGGGCCAAGGAGTCCAACGAGCAAAGCGATCACACCACATACAACAAGAACTTCTATGAGTGTCACCGCGTATCTGTAGGACCTATTGTACTTCATTCGTCACTATCTCCTAACAAAACAGAAATTGGTAAAGTGGTGGTAATAGTCGTTCTCTGATCGGTCTCTAAACGGAGTGAAACACTTCCACGAACGATAGGGATTTTAGGCAGAAGAGTTGGTAAAAGACGCACCCATACCAAATTGCTCTTGATTTCGACCTCAACCCAGTCTGGTTTGCTGAGTACCTCTGCAGAGCGTAAGTGAGGAATATCAATCCGAGTCGTTACGGGTTCTCCGAGCTTTGCATTCCCGAAAACCAACCGCGAGGGCCGAATATGGGATTCGTTATCAGGTGGAATGTTTACAGGAATTGTGCATAAATGCTCGCCTTGATCGTCTTGAACCCGAACAAATGCAATAATTCGCTGTCCCTCAGTCCGTTCTACCTGTAACCGAAGCTGATGTGTTTGGCATCCATCGGGCACAGCGATGCCTTCTGGTGGAGTGGACGGTTCGATCCCGAGAACACGGACTCCAGAATGGTCTGACCAAGCAATCACAGGTCTCCGGCGAGATGGATCACGGGCATCAATTAAGAAGACGGTCGAGGAATCAATTCCTGTCTGTTGTATTTGCGTAACACACTCTGGCTTTGCGTAAAGCCGAAGTATAGCCTTTCCGGTGATCGTCATTTGGCATTTTTCAAAACCAACCAAGTCCGTCTCAAACTCAACACTATGTACTATTAATTGACTCAGTCCTGGAGATGTGGACAAAGTGGCTCGTAGAAAAAGGGTACCATGAGGCGGAATGGTTTCCTCAGGGAGCAATGGGACAAAACCATTTTCGGTGTCCTTCTCAATTTTAAGACATCCACATGTTGATGTGATATTGAAGACTCGAACTGAGCATTCTGAATGATTCCTGATGGGTAAGTCGATTCCGATGTTTTGATTAGGTTCAACAAAACCAATTTCGGTTTGGCTTATAAATTCAAGGGCCGAGCGGGGGGGGCGTGAAAGTTGGGGAAGCAATTTCGCGATGCCATAACCTCCCAAAGCGGTGGCAAACATCCCTAGCAAAAAGATAACGATGCTATGAAATTTTTTTAACACCGTGTCACTCCAATCAATAGATAGCAATCGTATTAACGGTCAGAACCTCGCCGAGTCCGCCACAGTCCGAAAGCAGCTAAGAAGAATATCACAGCAATCGCGAGAGAGACCCATCTGAGAGACCAGCGGGATGGTTCGGGCTCGGGTGGTGGGAGTGGGAGAGGTTTCGTGATCTCTATGTCATCGAGTCTCAAGTTATATTTAGCAAGATCGGGGGTTGTGCCACCTTGCGATATATACGCTTTTCCTGTGATCTTATTAACCACCGGCACTCCAGCAGGGATCGTGAGGGAGAATACTTCCTCGGGGAACTTTTGCTTGAATAAAGCAGAGGTTACAATTGTAACCGTTTTTTTGACTGGGTCACCTCTTTTGGGGGTTACATAACTTGTCACGATCTCGGCTGGGAAACGAATCCCTGTGCTTTCGTCTTTCGGGTGGAATTTGGTGACTTCAGTGGTTGTGACTAGCTGAGATTTATCTGTGCTGTTTCCTGTGAAGTGCGACAAACTGACTGGGTAAAATTGGTTTTGTGGATCGAACAATACCCGATAAGTCCTTTTTTCAAATGCCTTCTCTACAAGAATGAGTTTCTCACCTTTAACATGGGTCCATTTGCAGGTAAGCAATTTGCCGGGTTGCCGCAGAGTTTCGTAAAGCCATATTTCTGAAGGATACGCAGCCCCGATATGGTTCGTTGAAACCCAGACGCTCACTCCAATTGAGTGATAATCAGTTGTCTCGGTAATTAGAGCAGAAATAATATCTTTGCTCTGGGGAACAGATCTGTTATTAATCGAAAGTTGCTGAGTTCCGTCTCTGAGATAATCCTGTTGGCTCTTTAACACTTGTAGGACATCTTTGCCGATTATTGGAGGAGGTTGAACATCATAAATTTCCGTTGTTGTGCGTATGCGAATCTTGTCACCAACCTGTTTCCACTCCATGAATTGTTTGTCTGTAACCTTGTCATCTAACATCCTTGTGCGTTCGGTCTTGATTTCACATCCTTCTATCATCAGTTCTACAAGTTGTTGGTGTCCTTCGAGAACCATCTTAAAAAGCTCGTCTTCACGATCACCAGCCAAAGACCAATTCGGGGTAATCAATAGAAATAAGAAAATCCTAATGATTCGAGTTTGCATTGATGAGCCCTTCAAGTTTCCATGGGTCAATTGAATGAAAGTAGTGCGGCTTTTGAATTAAGGTCTTTAACCGCTTGTCAAAGAAAAAAACGATATTCAAACCCTATTTGTTTGATTGTGCTTTTAGCGATCAGAATCCATCAACATGATGATTCTCCCAAGGCGTCATAATTGGACGCAATTGTTCAAAATAATCTTTCCGATTAGGCCTCTGCTCCGCAGGTACTCATGAATCTGTTGCATGGCCCATCTGGTGTCATGGGGGCTTCACAGGTTCCAGTAAATACGTCTCCGAAACAAACGAAGAACTTGTCTCCTGAGTTTTCCAAACAAACGCTCCCGATACGATAAACACATGCCCAATAGACGTCAAGTCGGTACAAGCAGACTCCACCAGAGTGCGGTTGGCAACTTGGACATAACTTTGGCGCACAAACATGATTTTGTTTTTGAAGTGTTGTGTCAGCAACAGCCTCCAAACCACCCAATCCGACGTATAGGGTAAATATCCCCAAAAGACAACAGGCCCAAGTCATTATCCGCATGATGTTTACTCCAGATACCCCGACTCAGCGAACTTATGACACCGAAAATGATTCAAATTCAATCTTTTTGAATCGACTTATTTTCTGACTGTGTATATTTTTGTTCGCTTTTTTGGGAATGATGTTGGTTGTGAATCCTCTTAAAAGTTAAAACTAATCTCCTTATATATTTTTTTTTTTTTTTTTTTTTTTTAATTAGTTTTTTTGTTTGTTTCTTTTCCACATCTCCAACCCCCCGAACCCTTACTAAACCTCTTTTGCCGTTTTCTCTTTTAAAAAAAAAAAA
>CAZFDX010000128.1:0-2819 GCA_964518325.1 uncultured Alcaligenaceae bacterium
GTTAATCACCCCTTACATTGGTCCTTATGGGAGTGATTTACCCGCAACTTGGAAACTCATTTATGGTATGAAAGGATTACCCCAGATTATCAAAGAACATAGCCCGCTCCCGCTCGATGAATGGTCTGGCTGGGCGATTATCACCTTTGGCGTGGTCTACCTCATGTTACTCGCCTCGACTTGGCCGACCCGTCCTCGCGTAACATGGATGCTGGCGTTGTTTTGGCTTATCATGGCCTATCAGCGGGTTCGACATGGCCCCTTGTTTGCGATTGCGGCTTTAGCTGTAATTCCCGATCTTTTCCCCAAAACCAGCTTTGCAACCGCCTTACTGAAAAAAGGAAGTGACCTTTACGAACCACAAAAAGTTTCGCCTCCATTATCTCTAGATCAACAAGTCAAGCAATGGGTCATTCCAACCCTTTTGATTGCCATACTCTTAGGCCTCTTTGCTGGGGGATTTATTTCATGGGCATCGCCACCAAAAACATTATGGCCTGAAGAATGCTTAGAAGAATTAGCCTCTCGACAGTATGATAACCCAAAAGGGACAAAAATATTCTGTGAATATATCTATGGGGGTTATCTCATTTATCACACTCCGGGTTATAAAGTATTTGTTGATGACCGATGCGAAGTATTTGGGGATCAATTTTTGCTTGATTATGAAAAAGCTCGTCTCGAATTATTAACAGGGGAACGAGATGGTATTCAATACTTCGCAGAATTAGAGGACACATTTGGACGATTTGATTATGCCCTCGTTGCTACCGACGGTGGCTTTGATAAAGCATTGAAGAACCATCAAGGTAAAAAATGGCAAGAGATTAAACGAACCCCGACCGCTGTCCTCTATAAGCGAATCGATTCCTAAGAAGATTTTTTGACAAGCAAATAAGTAGAATTAATTTAAGATTTCATGGATCGATCTGTGAAAATTATCTCGCGAACAAGATCAGACTTTTTCAATCTAAATGAAAAAAAAATCAAACGATAGGTTTTCGATTCAAATTTAGTAGTTCCGTAACGTGATATTCTTTCAAACGTAGGGTCAAGGCCTGCTCACCATGATCGTCTTTATAATCCGCCTCAACGGGATAAAGCGGAACCATCGAATAAAAATTGATAATTTCATGGGGACTAATTTCACATTGTGAAATTCTGGGATTAAAAAGTAGCGGTGTCTGTAACGAGAGAAAATGAAAGGGGACTCCTTCTGCAAAGGGTTGCGGTTCTGCCTCTCCCAGTACCATGCCTTTCCCCAACCAACTATGTGTTAAGTGAGGCGTTCGTGCAACCAATTTCAACCAACGGAGAGGCCAATAATATCGTTCATCCTTAAGGGATTCATTATCGAATAACCAATCAGGGGGAAGACAAATCAATAATTCTGCAAATCGAAGATGGGAATAAATTTCAGGGGTATTCATCGGATAATCCGACATCCCTGCCGTGATAATGGTAAAAAAATTCCGATCCGGTGTAGGTTCAACCAATAATAAATCGATCGGGAGATCATCGGTTTCAATCTCATTCCAAACGACAGAAATATGGCCAATAAATTCTTCAATATGAAGTGCAATCGCCCGATGACGTAGCTCATCGGGTTCAGGGGGCATATGAGGATTTCGATTTTTCATAACATTAACCTTTCAAGTATGGTTCAAGGAAATAATAGCCGGCCAAACCAAAGCCAATGACCGTCACCGTCCAGCGGACAAATTTAGGTTGAAGTTTTCGAGCAGTTCTTGCAGCAAGATAACCCCCGATAATCGAGGCGCATGCCATCAGAAGGGCATAATTCCAATTAATTTCAACCCCATAAATAAATACAAATACGGAAGAGAGATTAATAATGGATGCTAATAAAGTTTTGACCGCATTTGTCGTGTGAATTTCACCCGTTCCCATAAAAGGTAACAAGCTAAGCATGAGAATGCCAATCCCAGCACCAAAATATCCCCCATAGATGGCAATAACGAATTGACCGAGAACAATGAGTGTTAAACGAAATCGACTCGGCTTATGATTCGATTCATGGACCTTAGCCCATCGTTTGAGGGTGGTTTGCAAGGCAAAAAGAATCGCTGCCAATAGGATGAGATAGGGAACGATAAAGGTAAATTCTTTTTGAAACTGGGTTACCAGTAAGGCTCCCAGAATGCCGCCAAAAAGACTGGGAAAAATGAGCCAACCAAGTAGATGTTTTGAATAGGATAGTTCCCTTCGATAGCCCCAAGCGCCAGCCAAAGACCCTGGAAGAAGAGCGATCGTACTAGTCGCATTGGCCACGACTAAGGATACTTTGGCACCTTCCGATAATGCAGGGAAAGTGAGCAGGGTTCCCCCGCCCGCAATCGCATTGACGGCACCTGCACAAAAAGCCGAGAAAAACAAGAGGAAGTCAATCACAAAAACTCACTTCTAAAACCAAGATTCTCAAGATACAAACCAGATATACATCTTTTTATCTAAAATCTTAGGTAACTCAGATCGATTTGGGTTCATTTGCCGATTAAGATTGGTAAATAATTTCGACTTACGAGGGTTCTATGGATCGAGACGATGTCATTAGAATACTGCATGAGACAGCAACCCTGATGGAGTTGGCAGGAGAAGATTCCTATCGAGTACAAGCCTACCACAATGCAGCTCGATTATTGGAATCTCAACCCACCAATCTTTTGAAACACCTTGAAGAAGGAAATTTAAGGAATGTCAGGGGAATTGGCGAATCGATGTTACAAAAGATTGAAACGATATTGAGAACGGGTAGCCTCCCTGCATTAGAGGAATTGCGTACCCATACCCCTCAGGGA
>CAZFDX010000129.1:0-1551 GCA_964518325.1 uncultured Alcaligenaceae bacterium
GGGCGATTGTCAAAGCGAACGAAGAAATCATCCAGATGGATAAACTCGAGCGCGAAATGAAGAACAGGGGGGCCACTGTGGTCTTGGCCGTGTGGAGCAAAGCGGGTGAGATGTTCGTGTCCGGAGTCGGGGATAGCCGAGGCTATCTCGTTCGAGCCAAGAAGATCAGCCAATTAACCGTCGATCATTCGTTAGCGCAAGCTCTTGTTGAAGCAAAAACAATCTCAGCTGCGGAAGCCCGTGAACACAAATTCCGAAACGTCTTGTGGAAATATCTCGGCAGCAAAGAGGTCGGCGATGGCCCCGATGTGGCGGTGGTTCCGATTCAAGCAGGGGATCGCTTTTTACTTTGCACCGACGGGTTACATGGCGTGGTTTCGGATGATAAGCTTTTGCAGTTTATGCTATCTCATCCAGAACCGCAATCTTGTGCCGAGGGGTTGGTTCAGCTTGCTTTAGAGTCGGGTTCTCGTGATAATGTTTCTTGTATCGTGATTGATGTTGTTGGATAATGCCCCTCTGCATGACCTCCATTGCGGGAGCCAAAAACCCGAATGCTCTACCGCCATTTCCGCAATACAGATCCCCCTTCTCTGCTGTTGGCATGGAACGAAAGTTTCATCACGCGCGGGGCTGCCATTGCCTCGAACCTTAGTACGTTTGAACGATATGCGTTAAATAAACCTTACTTCGATCCCGAAGGTCTCATCGTTGCCTGGGACGAAACGAAGGATCAGATCGCGGGTTTTTGTCATGCGGGGTTTGGTCCCAACGCCGAGGGCACCGCTCTGGATAAAACTTGGGGGGTGATTTGTGCCATCGTGGTTCGCCCCGAGTATCGGCATGGGGGGGTAGCTACGGAACTGCTGAGACGGGCCGAGGCCTATCTTACGCATAAAGGGGCCACGACCATCATGGCAGGGCCAATGAAACCTGCCAAGCCATTTTATGTCGGCCTTTACGGAGGAAGCAATGCGCCGGGTATGTTGTTGAGCGAACCGGGCGCCCATCCTTTTTTGACCAAAATGGGCTACGTTCCTGAAACTCAAGTGCTCGTCTTTCGCCGTCGCTTGCAAGGCCCCATTAATGTCGTGGATCATCGTTTCGGTCAGGTGGCCAAAAGATACGAGACTCAAGTTTTACCGGGATACAGTTTTTCGACATGGTATCGGGAATGCTGTTTAGGCGCCTTGGAACCGATCGAGTTTCAGCTGCAATCGCGGCAGACGGGTCATTGGGCCGCCCGATGTTTATTTTGGGAGATGCGAGAATATCAGAGTAAATATGGGACCATGCCTGCCGGCGTGATCGATGTGCAAGTTCGCCAAGAATTTCGCAAACAGGGTCTCGCGAAATATATGTTGCATCAGTTGCTCAAATACCTTCAAGAGATTCAGATGGGGTTGGTTGAAATTCAAGTCCAAGAACAAGATACTGCGGGGCTGCGTGTCGTAAAATCCCTGAATTTTGAGCATGTCGATACGGGAGTTGCCTTTCGCAAACATGTTCCCGTTCCGGGAGAATATCTCGGATGAATGCTTCTCGTTGGAC